>JAGXLC010000235.1 GCA_018334875.1 Bacteroidales bacterium
GAATTGAAGGTAGCAGGCAATTCATTTTCCCTTGCTGATTACATCAAGCGCATGAACAAAGTCATGCATGCCGATCAAGAGGAGTACAATAAAGATACCTGACTCGCAGAACTTAATTGCCCAATACCTCTTGCTGTATGAAATGTCAGGCGATCCGGACAATCTGTGGAAGGAAGTAACATATGACTATAACCAGGCAAATCTTAAATATCAGCTTAAAGAAGATGACTCCAAATCGCTTAAAGCAGCTATCAGTGAGATAGAATCCTTTGAGGATGACTTTCGCGATCTGGGCATTGAAATCAATTATGCAGGATCAGGTTATAAAGCTTTGGTCTTTACCGACCTGATCCTGGAAGGGCAGATAAAAAGCCTCATCATTTCTATCATTTTAATAGTTATCCTGCTCACGTTTATGTTCAGACAGGTTTCCATAGGGATCATAGGCGCTGTACCCATTTCAATTACAGCATTGTTAAGCTTCGGTTTAATGGGACTTCTGAACATTCCGCTGGATACTACCACTGCTCTGCTGGCTTCTATAGCGGTAGGCATTGGCATTGACTATGCCGTTCACTTTATTGAACGGTACAAAATCTATCTCAAGCAATATTCCAGCAAGTTTGAAGCTGCAGCTCATACCATTAATCACAGTGGACGCGCAATACTTTTCAATGCAGTTGTGGTTATTGCAGGATTCCTGGTGCTGCTGTTTTCGGTATTTCCACCGAACCGGGCACTGGGGGCGCTGGTTTCATTCAACATGTTTACTGCCTTTCTGGGCACCATGACAATTATGCTCATCCTTCTGCACTGGAAAAAGAAATTCAAATGACAAATAAAAATTGTTCAATTGACTTATTGTTAAATTGTTAAATCGACAAAGCATCAATTATTGAAAATCTAATTTTAAAAATCAAATATCTAAATCTGTCAATTATGAAAACAACAAGAAGTCTAATAACAGCATTGGTTCTGATGCTCTGGATGGTTCCGGGCATTGTGAACGCACAGGATTTAACCGGAAAAGAAATTATGGAGAAAGTGTATTACCGGGATGAAGGGGACGACCGGAAAGGCAATCTCAACATGACCCTTGTTAATTCGCGGGGAGATCAACGAGTGCGTGAATTAAGGCAGTTTTACAAAGACTTTGGTGATACAGAGAAAAAGATCATGTTCTTTCTCTCTCCTGCCGATGTCCGCAACACCTCATTTATGAACTGGAGTTACGATGATGAATCAAAGGATGATGATCAGTGGATTTATCTTCCTGCTCTTCAAAAAGTTAAACGAATATCCAGTGACAGCAAGGATGACTACTTCATGGGTTCCGATTTTACTTACGATGATCTGGGAGAACGCCATCCCAACGAAGACAATCATGAATTGTTAAGAACAGAGACCCTGAACGGGGAGGAATGCTATGTAGTGGAAAGCACTCCGAAGGAATCGGGTTACATGTATTCCAGAACGGTCAGCTGGATCATTAAAGATAAGTGGATTGGGTTGAAAAAGGAGTTCTATGACGAAGACGGAAAATTCCTGAAAACCCTGCAGGTTAAAGAATATGAACAGATACAGGGTTTCTGGACCATCCTGCACTCGCTGATGAAAAACGATCAAAAAGACCACAAGACCATTATGGAATATAATGAGGTGGAGATAAATACAGGAATACGCGATGCGTATTTCACCGAACGAATGATGAAAAGAGGATTATAATTGTGATTCCGCAACCCTTCCATATATGGACACTCGGGAAGGGTTGCTATAAATTATAAATGTTAAAAGAGGAATATTATGGAATTACTGAATAAAATAACGGCCATAGCTTTACTTCTAATAGCAGTTCAGGCTACATACGCCCAGGATACTGAATTTCATGGATATGTACGCAATTATACAGGGGCGCTAACGGATGATCAGGGAAACTATTCCATCATCCAGAACACTTTGGACCTGGATATAGAAAAAACAGGAATGGACATGGGTTTTAAGGTAAACCCTTACGTGTATCATTATGTAAATGACCGGCTTGACTATGGATTAAGAGAAGCTTACATCGACCTGTATTTCAAATCTATGGATTTACGACTTGGAAAACAGCAGATCATCTGGGGCCAGGCCGACGGGGTATTTATCACCGATGTGGTATCTCCCAAAAACCTCAGGGAATTTTTGCTGCCCGACTTTGAAGAAATCCGTGTGGGCATCACTTCCCTGAAAGCCGATTACTATGTGGGCAACAACATGTTTGAACTGGTGTTGGTACCGGAATTTGTTCCTACGCAGTACCCGGATAAGGAGTCCATATGGTTTCCATCCATGTACCCGGATTATGCGACGATAGACAAATCGCAGAAAGATATCAAGCCCAGTATTGAAAACAGCGAGGTGTTCTTTAAATATTCGCTGTTGTCATCTGCATTGGATTTGGAATTGATGGCCGGTTACATGTGGGATGACGATCCGGGCATGCACATGGATCGTTTTAATACAAACCCGCAAACCCCCATGCCGGATTCTCTGGTGATCCGCCCCAAACATCACAGAATATCACTAGCCGGGGGAAGCTTCAGCACCGATATTGGCGGCCTGGTATTGCGCGGTGAAGGGGCTTTCTATGAGGGAAAATATTTCCAGACCACCAGCCGATCCGATCGCGATGGAGTGGTCAGCAAAGATTATGCCCATTACCTGGTAGGTCTCGATTTTATTGTAGGTGGGGTAAATCTCAGCACCCAGTTCATCCAGGAAGCAATTATGGATTATGAGGACCCCATCCGGCAGGATGAGTTTGAAAATACAATGACCTTCCTCGCCAAAGATGATTTTTTCAGGAACAAGTTGACCCTGGAATTATTTACCTACTATGGATTCAAGCATCAGGATGCCCTCATCCGGCCAAAAGCCACCTATGAAGTAGGAAGTGGTGTAAACCTGATTACTGGTGCAAACCTGTTCACGGGCACCGAAGGCCGGTTTGGACAGTTTAATCAAAACGATATGGTTTATTTTAAACTCAAATACGATTTCTGATTGCTGAAAAGAAACCTGCCGGTAATTGTATGGCTGTAGCCACAGTGCCCCATAACCAGCTCCAGTTTTATTTTTTTCACAGCAGGAAACAAACCTCTCCCTCTTGTTGCATATATTTTTGTTAATGCCCAATAAATAGTTAATTTGGACAAGTCAAAACCAAACAGGATGCTTTCAAGGAATTTAATGTGTTTCCGTTTTGGCTTGGCCAAATTATAAAGCAAAATTTATGAGGCAGAATTATTAAATCAATAGATAATAAGGGGTTATTTCCCGCATATCCAAATCAATCAGAAAAACTATGGACAAAGATATAAAGGTTGTAGCAGACTACAGGGAAGTCCCCTCCAAAATTCCTGATTTTATAAAGGAGAAAGGAGCAGCCATAGAGCTGAGAAATTTAAAAACAGGCGATTATATTGTTAATGATGAAGTTTTGTTTGAAAGAAAATCCAGGGATGATTTTGTTCTTTCCATCATCCAGGGTCGATTATTTTCGCAATGCGCCCGCATGAAGAGATCAGACTATCACAGTGTACTGTTAATAGAGGGAAATCCTTACAAAACCCGTCACGAGATTACCCGTCAATCAATTAAGGGAGCCCTGTTATCCGTTTCTGTCCCTTGGCAGATTCCCGTTATTTTTTCTTCCAGCCCGCATGATTCTGCTGATATGTTGCTAACAGCAGGAGACCAGCTGATACGCACAAATTATGATTATATGCGGAGAGGCTATAAGCCCAAAAGTGTAAAGCGTAAATCGTTGTACTTTCTCCAGGGGCTGCCTGCAGTAGGACCATCAACGGCTAAAGCCCTGCTCGAACGTTTTGGCACGCCTGAAAAGGTTATTCTGGCCACAGAAGACGAATTAATGGAGATCGAAGGACTGGGGGCAACAAAAGCAAGAAGAATAAGAGAATTTTTATCAAAATAACATTAGGCAATGAAATGGAATTCATTAGTGTAAAGTTTAATTATAGGTTTGTGCTTTAATTAAATAATATATCAAGGTTCGAATGTTGTGCTTCCCCACCATGGAACCCGCATGTTACTCATGTTCTTGTTGTGAAGGTTCCTGGATGCGGGTTTCGTTGGAGTATATTCGGGATATCTTCCTTCCAATTGATATTTCTTCGAGCCCATACCACCTATCACATGGAAGAAGCTATCCGGGGGAAAGCTCAAAATGTAATGGAAGTATTTGAAAAACATGGAACCAATCTGACCAGGCAAAGTTATATCCAGCAAACGGCCAATTTGGATGATATATTTACAGACATTCAGGATAAAGATCTGCTTGAAGCCATCAATGAATTGGGCATCGGGTTTTATTATAAGAAGGTGGTAGAGTCAAACCAACGTTTCTATAAATTGTACCTCGAAAGAAACAAAGAATATGCCTCTGCACCCAGGGTAAAAATGTCAGATTTACGGACAACATCCGAAGAAACCATAAAAGAGCTGTTCAATATGATTAATGCCACGATTGTTTTTTATGGCAAAAAGTATCAGTCGTTGATTAACGAATTGAACAGCCTGGTGGAAAGCTATCAGACAAGCATCGCACGCAGAAATGTCATGCAAAAAGAAACGGATGAAAGCCTAAACCGTGATTTCGACGAAATCCGGGAGCCGCAGAAAGAGAGAATAATTACTTTGGTGGGTTTTAAGCCACTACTTTTACTTTAAATTATTCCATTTGGTTTAATTTATTGAATCCCATAAAGAATAATCTCCGTGTTCCCCTGTGATTTCCCCTGTCTTCTCTGTGGTTAACTTTATATTTTGAATCACAGAGTTTCGCGGAGAATAAACACAGAGGGTAATATCAACGGTAGTCTGGCCGATCGCAGTCATAATTTTACTTGTTTAAATGCCTATCGTACCAAACAGGAGTATATTCCAAAAGTGTTCATTCAGCCGTGATCTCCCACCGGATATCTTCAAAAGTCTTCGGACCGATGCCTTTCACATCTTTTATTTCATGGATGTCATCAAACGGCCGGTCATTGATGATACGTCCCGAAAGCACGTCGCCGATGCCATCCAGACTTTTCAATTCAGATCTGGAAGCGGTATTGATGTTCATTTTCCCGGACGAAGTGATGTCATTAGTCTGATAACCGCTGCTGCCCTCAGCAGTTATGTAATCCTCGATTCTTGACAGGGTTACATCTCCTATGCCTTTGGCCCGGGTCAGATCATCAACACTGCTGTATGGCCGGGCTTCAATGATGGCCTCAGCTTTCGCCGGCCCTATTCCATAGAGTTGATCCAGCTTGCTTTTCGAGGCGGTGTTGATGTTGATCTTGTTTTCACTATCGGTATAGTAGTGCTGCTTGTTATAATTTCTGCTGTACGAACCAGATGATGAAAAAGACCACTCATTCACATCAACGGAACCCTCCAGGTCATTCTCTACATTATCCGGCAGTTCATGAAAAAAGTCAATTCCGGTTCGTCGCTCAACCGCATCAATCGTGGTGGCATACTCCTTTAAGGATTGGTCTGCCTTTTCGTTCGGCAGGATGAATCCAATGGCTTTGCTTTGCGATCCTTTGTCATAATCAAGAATTACTTTGGAGTAATGCGTGGGGACGCTTACATCATTGGGTCCGATTTCTTCCTTGTAATTACCGCTTAAAACAGGACCGGTTGCCACGTAAATTGAACCGTTGTTCCTGGCCCAGTCTCTTATCTGACTTTCCAGTTGCCTCCAGATGCCACGGTTGAATCCTGCTTCCTGGGGTGTCATATTGGAAAGATAAAAACTTTCACTCATAGCAGTCCTTGAATACGACATATCTGCAGCAGGCGCCAGATGACCCCTGTCATAACCCGATCCCTTGTAATCGGCTAGTGATGCTGAACCTGTCTCTACTTTCGGATCCCTCCTGAAATTGTCGGTTCTGTCATAACTCCCATTGACTTTAGAAGCTGTTAATTCATAAGCCACCCATTCTTCCTGTTCATGCTGCTCGTCATAAGACAGGGTGTATGGGTTATGCTCGACAACCTGGCCTGTGGTTGATTCTGGTAAATAGTCAATATCCTGTGAATATAAGTTCACAGCAAGCAGCAGAGTAATGATCAATCCTAAATACTTCATATTCCAAATATTTTAAATAAACAAAGCCGGTAACTCAGACGCCCGAAATTTTTAAAAATACATGGGATCATCCAAATCTCATTTCTATTGTGCATTATTTACTGGCAGACATTGCCACTTGCACCATGAGCTTAGCACCCCGATTTATCGGGGTGTTGCTGGTAGCAGCCCCAATCCCCCACTGAAGCCCGCTAAAGCGGGCTGATCGAATAGGGAGGGCCTTCTTACCACCCGGCTTCAGCCGGGTGGTAAGCTCATTTGGAAAAGGCACTGTTAGCCGGTGCAAATCTGAGCGCTTAATCGCGAGGCTCACCACACAAAGATTT
>JAGXLC010000236.1 GCA_018334875.1 Bacteroidales bacterium
TAATCCTAAAATCAAAACTATGACAAGCACGAGCAGTAAACCCATTGTACCGAAAGATCTCATATTGCCTTTTATTTTATTAACCACTTGTTTTGCACTCTGGGGATTTGCCAATGATCTGACCAACCCGATGGTCAAGGCCTTTTCAAAGATCTTGCAGGTAAGCAATTTTCAGGGCGCCCTGGTTCAGTTTGCCTTCTATGGCGGCTATTTCGTTATGGCCTTTCCGGCAGCCCTTTTCATTAAACGTTTCAATTACAAGTCGGGCATACTCGTAGGCCTTATTTTATATGCAATAGGCGGGCTGTTATTCATTCCGGCCAGTCAGATGCTGCTGTTCTGGCCATTTCTGCTTGCCTATTTCATTTTAACCTGCGGGCTTTCTTTCCTGGAAACCACCTCCAACCCCTACATCTTATCCATGGGACCTGAAGAGACCGCCACCCGGAGGCTGAATTTCGCCCAGGCTTTTAACCCGGTAGGTTCTTTGATGGGTATGTTTGTAGCCCAGCAGGTTGTTCTGGCCAGGATCAACCCGGCCTCGGCAGGGGATCGGGCTAAAATGACCGCAGAGCAACTGCAACAGGTTACCGCCTCAGACCTGGGGATCATCCGGACACCTTATATAGCCATTGCCGGTGTCATACTTATCATATTCATACTCATTGCCGTGACCAATATGCCCAAAAAACAGGATCAGGATCATTCCCTGCGGGTAAAATCCACTTTACAGCGGCTTTTCAGCAACAGGAAATACTATGAAGGCGTCATTGCACAGTTTTTCTATGTCGGGGCACAAATCATGTGCTGGACGTTCATCATCCATTACGGTACCATGGAGCTGGGCATGACAGAAGCCGAGGCCCAGGGTTACAATATCGTAGCCATGATCATTTTTGCCAGCAGCCGGTTTATCACCACCTATCTAATGAAATACTTCCGGTCCGGTCAACTGCTGATGATCTTTGCCATCGGCGGCATGGCTCTCGTTCTGGGAACCATTTTCATCCAAGGTATGGTTGGTCTGTATTGCCTGGTGGGTGTATCTGCCTGCATGTCGCTGATGTTCCCAACCATTTACGGCATAGCGCTGAGAGGTCTCGGGGCCGATGCCAAATTCGGTGCTGCCGGTCTGATCATGGCCATAGTCGGTGGCTCGATCATGCCACCCCTGCAGGGTGCCATCATTGACCTGGGAACCATTTTCTCCTATCCTGCTGTCAGGGTATCCTTTGTACTGCCGCTGATCAGCTTTATCGTGATCACCATCTACGGACGACGTACGGAAAAAATTCATTTAAGGAACGTATAAAAACAAAAACAGTATGGAAAAAATTAAAGAAAGCATGAAAGGACTCTATCTTCCAGGTAACAGCAGTGTGGAGATTAAAGACGTTCCCGTACCTGAGCCCGGACCCGGGCAGGTGCTGATAAAAACCAAGTCATCTACCATTTGTGGCAGTGACATCCGCGCAATTTATCATGAACACAAAGGCAAAGGGCCTGAGGCCTATCAGAATGTCATTGCCGGACATGAGCCCTGCGGCCAGATCATTAAATGCGGCAGCGGACTGAAACGTTTTGGCGAGGGCGACCGGGTGATCATTTACCACATCTCCGGATGCGGTGTTTGCAACGATTGCCGCCGGGGATATATGATCTCCTGCACCAGCGATCACCGCCAGGCTTACGGATGGCAAAGAGACGGCGGAATGGCGGAATATATTCTGGCCGATGAAAAAGACCTGGTATTCCTGCCGGATAATTTGACTTACACCGACGGGGCCCAGGTGGCCTGCGGATTCGGTACCGTATATGAGGCCATACAGAAGATCGGTGTCAGTGGTGAAGATGCCGTGCTGGTCACCGGTCTGGGGCCCGTAGGTCTGGCCAACCTGATGCTGGCAAGAGCCATGGGTGCCAACAAACTTATCGGTGTGGAAAAAGAGGAAAATCGGATTAATATAGCCAAAGAAAAGGGGCTGGTAGACGAAATATATCAACCCGAAAAAGACACACTGGAGAAAATCCGGGAGTCAACAGGAGGCTACGGTGTAGAAAAAGCCTTTGACTGTTCAGGAAGCAACGCGGGCAGACAACTGGCCATACGTGCCACGCGCAAATGGGGTAAAGTGGCACTCGTCGGTGAAGGAGGTGATGTGGAATTTCAGCCCAGCCCCGATATCATTCACGAACAAATCAGCATTCACGGCTCCTGGGTCACCTCGATATGGATGATGGAAGAGCTGGTGGAAAGGCTTTCCCGCTGGAACCTCCACCCTGAGGAACTGGTAACCAACCGGTATACGCTGGACAAAGCGGGAGAAGCCTACAACTTGATGGCCAAAGGCAAGAGCGGTAAGGTTGCGGTGGTATTTGATGAAGAAGCTGGACAATGATTGAATGATTGAATGATTGGATGCAAGCCTGCATGTAGGCGGGACTGAACGAAAAATGCATGATTACATAAATAATAAAATTAGGAATAAAAATAAGCTGAGATTAAATCAAAAATGAACCTATAAAAAGCCAGCATATTAATATTCATATGATGATTTCAGCTACATCAACATTCTATCCTTTTATCATTTTATCATTTATATACATTATTTCATAAATTTAAAACAACCGAATGTCATGAGCATGAATCCAGACAAAACCATAGACCCGGAAAAAGTACCCAAAAGGGTATTATACAATGCACAGGAGATCCCCGCCATCGGGATGGGCACTTTTGCCTCTGAGAATTATACAGCCGAAGAAGTTGCCGGGGCTGTAGAAGAAGCCATTAAGATGGGTTACAGGCATATTGATTGTGCAGCGGTTTACGGCAACGAAAAAGAGATAGGTGAAGTGCTGAACTACCTTTTCAGGGAAGGGGTGGTAGAAAGGAAGGAACTCTGGATCACGTCTAAGTTATGGAACGACAAGCATGCAGAGGAGGATGTTATCCCGGCCTGCAAGCAGTCCATCGAAGACCTGCAGGTCGGCTACCTGGATCTGTACCTCACACACTGGCCGTTCCCTAACGCCCATCCGCCGGGAGCTGATATCGAATCCCGAGATCCCAGTGCCCAGCCTTACATTCATGAAAATTACATGAAAACCTGGCGACAGATGGAAAAGCTGGTCGATCAGGGACTGGTCAGGCACATTGGTACATCGAACCATACCATCGCGAAGATGACCCGGCTTCTGCATGATGCAAGGATCAAACCGGTGGCCAATCAAATGGAGCTCCATCCACACTTTCAGCAACCCGGGCTCTTCAGGTTTTTGATCAACAACGCCATTCAACCCATTGGATTCAGCCCCTTAGGTTCACCCAAACGGCCTGAAAGGGACCGGACGGAAAAAGATACCGTGGATATTGAAGACCCGGTAATTGTTCAGATCGCAGAAAATCACGGGATACACCCGGCACTGGTCTGCCTTAAATGGGCGGTACAACGGGGACAAATACCCATACCCTTCTCTGTAAAACCCGAAAAGTTATACAGCAACCTGGAGGCTGTCACCGGAGATTATCTTACTGAGGAGGAAATGACACAAATTGCCGGCATCGACAAGAACTGCCGACTGATCAAAGGGCAGGTATTCCTTTGGAAAGACAATCAGAGCTGGGAAGATCTATGGGATCCACACGGAATGATTACGCCACCTTAGGGAATGATTGGATGATTGAGTGATTGAATGCTTACCCGCAAGGCAGGCGAACTGCCCGCACGCTGTCGCTGAAGCTTTAGCGTAAGCAACCGAAACAGAGTGGAGGTGGGATTGAATGGTCCAGTGATTGAATGCATGAATGATTAAATAAGTGAATAAGAAATATGCTATCAAAACTCCATTCCACCTACTTTGGATATGAAGATCAAAACTCACAAAAAAGATATTCAGTATTTTATTTTTAGTGAAATTTCGTGTTTTGGTGCTTTGGTGGCAAAAAAAACTTTTTTAGACCGGCCTAAACAATAGATTTTATTTTATCACCCTAAAACCAATAAAGATGAACCAAAAACGCACCATCCTCCTGATCCTTATGGCAGCCTTGCTTCTTGCTATCGGCTGCCAGGAAAAAGCGAAAAAACAGTATGAACCGACGTGGGAATCGCTGAAGACACACGAATTACCGGAATGGTTCGACGATGCCAAGCTGGGGATCTTCATCCACTGGGGCATCTATTCGGTGCCCGCCTATAAGAATGAATGGTATCCCCGTTTTATGTACACCGAAGGGCATGACATCTATCAACACCATACCAAAACGTATGGTCCGCCCTGGGAATTCGGATACAAGGATTTTCTGCCCGATTTCACAGCGGAAAACTGGGATCCGGACCGGTGGGCCAGGCTTTTCAAGGAAGCAGGCGCCCGTTATGTGGTACCCGTGGCCGAACACCACGATGGATTTGCCATGTGGGACAGCGAGCTCACCGAATGGGATGCCATGGACAAAGGGCCTCAGCGGGATATCATTGGAGAGCTAGGCAAGGCAGTCCGTAAGCAAGGCATGAAATATGCCCCTTCCTACCATCGCGCCCAGAACTGGAAATACTACGAGCCCTCCTATGAGCTGGATCAAAATTGCGATACAAAAGACCCGCAATATACCGGGATTGACGGTATATATCCCGAACCCCACGAACCCGGAGCCCCGCAGAGCAAAGCTTTCCTGGAAAACTGGGAACAACGATGGAAAGAAATACAAAGAAAATACAAACCCGATTTTGCCTGGTTTGATTTCGGGTGGGGAGACACCCTGTTTCATCCCTATATGAAAAGAATGATGGCCGATTACTTCAATACAGCCCAAAAGTGGGGCAAAGAAGTGGCTTTCAACAACAAAACCATCCGTAACGAGCCGATGGCCCCACCCGAGGTCGGCGACTTCATTGAGCTGGATCACCTTTCCATGGATTCAGTCAACACAAGAAAATGGCAATGCCCCACCTACATGGGCGGAGGTTCCTGGGCCTACAACAAAGTGGCTACGCCGGAAGACTATAAAACAACCAACCAACTGATAGACGAATTCGTGGACATCGTCAGCAAAAACGGGAACCTGCTGCTGAACGTAGGACCGAAGGCCGATGGCACCATTCCGGGGATCATGAAGGACCGGCTGAAAAGCATCGGACAATGGCTGGAAGTAAACGGAGAGGCGATCTTCGACACCGACTACTGGAAAACCTATGGGGAGGACAGCATCCGCTATACCCGGAAAGGCGAGCAGACCGTCTATGCCATCTCTATGAAGTGGACGGAAAAAGAGGTCGTTCTGAATGCTTTTAAAGATTATAAAGAATCACAGATAGAATCGATCTACATGCTTGGGCTGGATGATTCGGTCGAATGGAGCATGCAGAAGGAAGGGCTGATCATTAATCATCCACAGGAAAAGCCCTGCGAGCATGCATATAGTTTTAAAATCCAAATAAAACAGTAATTGTCCTCCGGATTCTTTAATAAAATCCCAAAATACAAAAATCAAATAACAAAACTTGTCCGGCTTATGACGGATAATGACCAAATTCCAAATTTCAAACCCCTGCCTTTCCGGCAGGTGGGAATATCAAAATTCAATGGTTATAGTTCAAACCAAAGAAAAGCTGTAAATCTGGTGTTTGGTTCATTGGATTTTGGAAATTGGATATTATTTGTTATTTGATGCTTGATATTTGGTGCTTTTTATACTTTAACTCTACCAACAAATATATATTTAAAAATAACCCTTTTAGACTATGAAAAAATTTATTTTTAAACATCTTATCATTTTCTTTCTTGTTATTTCCATCTGGTCATGTAAGGAAAAGAAGAAAGAGAAGCCCAACATCCTGTTCATCTTCGCCGATGATCAGGCGTACAACACGATTCATGCTCTCGGGAACGGGGAAATACAGACACCCAACCTCGACAAGTTGGTACAGGAGGGCACCAGCTTCACTCATGCCTACAACATGGGCGCCTGGCACGGTGCGGTATGCGTTGCCTCGCGCACCATGCTGGTCACCGGAGAATTCCTCTGGAATGCGCGGGAAAGTGAAAGCAACCTGGACAGTCTTGCCGGTAAAAATTATCTGTGGAGTCAAATGCTAAGCGAACAGGGTTATGACACCTATTTCTCAGGCAAATGGCATGTCAAAGTTAACGCAGATAGCGTTTTCGATCATACCCGTCACATTCGCCCCGGCATGCCGGAAGCGGTTCCTGAAACCTACAACCGACCCATCAAGGGCAAAGAACCACAGTGGTCGCCTTACGATACGTCATTCGGCGGATACTGGGAAGGCGGCAAACACTGGAGCGAAGTGCTGGGAGACGATGCGGAAGATTTCATGGAACAGGCCTCACAAGATGAGGACCCATTCTTCATGTATCTGGCCTTTAATGCTCCGCATGATCCCA
>JAGXLC010000237.1 GCA_018334875.1 Bacteroidales bacterium
GGTGGCCAACGAATATTTCAGAGAAGACAACAGGGTGGTGTTGTATTATTTGCCACAATCTACAAGAAAACAATAAACTTTTAATCTTAAAATACATTGCATTATGGACTCCAATAGAACAATATTTTTATATACATTATTGCTCTTTGTTTGGGTTGTTTCCTCCGCCCAGGCACAGGTAGACAGAAGTGAACCGCCAAAGGCCGGCCCCGCACCCGAGATCAGGTTCAGCGAGCCCACTACTTTTACACTCGATAATGGTCTGGAAGTTATTGTCGCCGAGAATCATGATATGCCCCTGGTATCATTTCAGCTAACCATCGATGCCGATCCTGTAAGGGAAGGCGACGCAGCCGGCTATGTTGGTGCAGCAGGTAGCCTTTTAAGAAACGGCACCTCCAGGCATGAAAAGGCAGAAATTGATGAAGCGGTTGATTTTATCGGGGCTACGCTCAATACTTATAAAAATGGCATTTATGCTTCCTGCCTGAACAAAAATTCAGAAGAATTGCTGGAAATTATGTCCGAGGTGGTTACCAGTCCAACCTATCCGACAGAGGAGGTTGAAAAATACAAGAAAAACACCATTTCAAACCTTACTTCTTCCGAAACCAATGCTTCTTTCATCGCGAACCGGGTTTCCAGAAAACTGAGAAATGGCCGGCATCCTTACGGCGAAGTGGAGACAAAAGCCACTGTAAAAAATATTACCCGGGAAGATTGTAAGAATTATTACAACAAATATTATAAGCCCAACATTTCTTACCTTGTTATGGTGGGTGACATTACACCGGACGAAGCCAAATCCTATGCAAAGAAATATTTTGGTAGCTGGGGAAAAGAAGAAGTCCCCAACCACAATTATGATTTCCCGGAAAGGACTGAAGGAACCAAAGTGGCCATGGTTGATAAAGAAGATGCCGTGCAATCGGTTATTTCGGTAACTTATCCGCTTAAGCTTAAAGTTGGAGATGAAGATGCTATCAAGACACAGGTTATGAACAATATTCTGGGTGGAGGGGTATTTTCCGGTTATCTGATGCAGAACCTGAGGGAAGACAAAGGCTATACCTATGGCGCCCGTTCTAACATATCTAAAGATACGGATGTAGGATACTTCAGGGCGAATGCTGAAGTGGGTACCGAAGTAACCGATAGTGCTGTTCATGAGTTTCTGCACGAGATGGAAAGGATACGCAATGAAAAAGCAGATCCTGAACATTTGGATCTGGTCAAGAATGTGATCACCGGGCAGTTTGCCAGATCGCTGGAAGATGCGCAAACCATAGCCAGATTTGCCCTCAATACCAAACGTTACGATCTTCCCGGGGATTATTATGCCAATTACCTGAAAAATGTTGAGAAAGTAACGGCAGATGAAGTGCAGCAGGTAGCACAAAAATATATCCTCCCGGATGAATCCATAATCGTAGTGGTAGGAGATAAAGAAAAGGTATCGGAGAAGCTCGGGCGTTTCGATGCCGATGAACAGGTTGAAATGTATGATCATACAGGCGAACCCATAGAGGCTGCTGCACCTTTACCTGAAGACCTTACTCCGGAGAAGGTAGTAGAGGAATATATTGAAGCGATAGGTGGACGGAAGAAGATCAATAATATCAAGGACCTTCAGCAAACCGGATCTATTTCTATGAATGGCCGAACCCTCACCATTAAAACTTATCGCGAAGCTCCTGATAAATATGCCAATGTCACTGAGATGAACGGCCAGGTGATGCAAAAACAGGTTTATAACGGAGAAGAAGGTAAAATGACCGGAATGGGACAGGAGAGGCAAATAAAGGGAGATCAGTTAAAAAATCTCAGGTATGAAGCCAGGATGTTCAAATTTTTAAATTACAACGAACTTGATGTCGAACTTGAGCTAAAAGGCATTGAGTCAGTTGAGGGTGAAAAGGCATATCAGATCAGGGTAACCAATCCTGCAGGACAAGTTCATTATGATTACTATTCAATAGATACCGGCCTGAAGATACAAACAAAATCAACTCAGCAAACACAGCAGGGAGAAGTTACCACCATTCAAAAATTTTCCGATTATAAAACGGTGAATGGTGTCAAGTTTCCTTATACGATTGAAATTTCAGGGATGAGAAGCATGACGCTTCAGATAGACGATTATAAAATCAACGAAGGAATTGATTCTTCGGTATTTGACTTATAGAATATAAAAGAGGCGCTCCGCAGCGGGTGCCTCTTTTTGTGACTCAGGGAGGACTCGAACCCCCAACAACCAGATCCGAAGTCTGGTGTTCTATCCAATTGAACTACTGAGCCGAAGAATTGCAAATATACAAAATTTTTTTGCCGTACAGGAAAATCAGAGGATTATTCATTCGATTACAATGAATACGATTGTTATCAGCAGAAATGATGTAATTTTGCAGGAAAAATATCCCTTATGGAAAATAAAGAAAGGTTCATCCGCGCCGTTGACGGAAATAAACTTTATGTTAGAACCTGGAAGTCCACCGGAACCACCACCGCACACCTGTTTCTCATTCATGGTTTCAGTGAGCACTCAGGAAGGTATGAAGCATGGATTAAGAGATTCATCGAAAACAACATTACGGTATCAACAATGGATCTGAGAGGGCATGGCCGTTCAAGCGGAAGAAGAGGTCATACCCCAACGTTCAATCATTTGCTCGACGATATTGAAACGCTGATTAAGCATGAGGGCCTGGAAAATGATATACCACGGTTCCTTTACGGACAAAGCCTTGGAGGAAGTCTGGTGCTGAATTATGGCCTTAGGCGATCAGCCAGGGTTAGAGGCATTATAGCCACATCACCGTGGCTCAGGCTTTCGACCGAACCCGGGGCTATCAGACTTTTTTTTGCCAGGGGATTGAAGATTATCGCTCCCACTCTCATAAGGAATTCCAAATTGGATATCAACTATCTTTCCCATGATCGGGGAATTATTGAACAATATGAGTCCGATCCGTTAATACACAGGCAAATTACTCCCAGCTTGTTTTTCAGTGCCAGGAAGGAAGGAAAGCGAGTCATTAAAGAGATTGATCAGATGAACTTACCCGTGCTATTGATGCACGGGACAGGTGATAAGATTACTTCATTCAAAGCCAGTGAGGAGCTGGTAAAGAATGCCGGAAAAGCCGGGGTGGATATTCGTTTTGTGCCCTGGGATGGCCTTTATCACGAAATTCATCACGAATTTCAAAAGGATGAAGTATTTGAGGCCATCATTGACTGGATGCATGAAAAAAGCAAACAATAGTTTTATTATGAGACTTTTTAGAACACCAGTGGAGATACCCGAATCGGAGTTCAATTTGAACTATAAAAAGAATACGATGATGGTGGGGTCGTGTTTTACGGAATACATAGGAGCAAAGTTTAGCCGGTATAAATTTCCAACATGCATTAATCCGTTCGGTGTGCTTTATAATCCGGAGTCTGTAAAAAATGCACTGGATATTTTGATGAATGAAAAGTATTTTGAGGAAAAAGACCTGGATCAATACAATGGGCGTTGGCTGAGTTTTTGGCATGATACCACCTTTTCAGGATATGACAGGGATAAAGTACTCCGGGACATCAACACCGGTATTCATAAGGGAAATGCATGGCTGGCAAATACCCATCTGCTGGTCATCACTTTTGGTACCGCACGGGTGTATTTTCACAAAAAGAAAAATCAAATCGTATCCAATTGTCATAAATTACCAGCTAAAGCATTTAAGAGGTACCTGCTTGACATACCAGGCATTGTGGGAAGCTACATGGAACTGATCAAAGAGCTTAAGCAATTCAATAATAACCTCCACATTGTATTTACAATAAGTCCGGTGAGACACTGGAAAGAGGGTGCGGCAGGCAACCAGCAAAATAAAGCTGTCCTGATTCTTGCCATACAAAAGCTTATCGAAGAATTTTCCGAACTGGAATATTTCCCTTCCTATGAGATCCTGATGGATGAATTGAGGGATTATCGTTTTTATGCAAAAGATATGATTCATCCGGGTGATACGGCGATTGATTACATATGGGAACGCTTTTGCGATACCTATGTCAAAAAATCCACCCGGAAGTTAATGGACAAGGTAGAAGCCATTGTTAAAGCACGAAATCACAGACCTTTCCATCCTCAATCGTTGGAGTATCACGATTTTCTGAAAAAACAGATCGAAAAAACGGAGCAGTTTCTGGATAAATATCCCCATATTGACCTTAGAACAGAACTGGATTATTTTATTTCGCAACTGGAGGGAATCGAAGGATGATTTCACCAGGAGTGGCAGACCAGTAAGCCGTTGAGAGCCTCTTTCAAATCTCTTTGACTTTATGGACAAACACTATTTATTCAGTTCGTTTATCCGAAAACCCATCACCAGAATATCATCCACCTGCTCTTCATCTTTTTGCCAGTTATCGAGTTCCTCTTCCAACAGGGCTTTTTGTTTGGGAAGGTCGTAAGTATGGATCTGCTGCAGAAAATTTTTAAAGCGCTTGGTTTTGTATTTTTCCCGGTTGGGAGCGATCTGATCCACATATCCATCCGAAAACATGTAGAAGGTATCGCCCGGTTGCAGCTCGATCTCATATTTGGTAAAAGGCTTTTCCTTGAAGGAAATACCGATGGGTGCCCTTGCGCCTTTATATACATTCAGGGTATTGTTACGAAAATGATAAAGGGGCCGATAAGCGCCTGAAAACTGTAAGGTATTTTTATCTGTGTCGATTGCACAGAACGCCATATCCATGCCATCTTTTGTTTCTTTTGTATAGCCTTGCTGGTGAAGGGAGGATTTCATCAGGTCTCGGAGATCTTCCAGTATCTGATCGGCATCCATCTCAGAATGCTGGGTTACTTCGTTTAGGAAGGCAATGCCCAGCATGCTCATAAAGGCCCCGGGTATTCCATGACCTGTACAATCGGCTGCAGCTATAAATATCCGGTGGTCAATCTTTCTGAACCAATAAAAATCTCCGCTGACTACGTCTCTGCTTCGGAGCAAAACAAATGACCCCGGGAAGAAGTGGTGTAATTGAGATTTGTTGGGAAATACGGCAGACTGAATTTTTTGAGCATAGGAAATGCTCTGATTGATCTTTTTATTTGCGTCTTCTATGATCTTGAGCTTTTCATCCAGCTCATTCTCAATAAAGGTGCTGTGTTCAATCAAATTGTTATACAGCACATGTAAGTCCTGATATTCATTCTTCAGATCTTCATATTCCTTAAGTAATTGATGATATTTTTGTTGCAGATGAATATAATCATCCATGGGTCTGAGTTTGATTTCATCTTCCGCGATATGCTCAATTAACTTCAACTTCGACGTCATTCCACAGCTTTTTAAAATTTCTCAGTGATTTTTCCTGCCAGGAAATGTCATTGGATCCAAGCACCTTCAGTTTTGGTTTTCCCTGTTTTTTACAGGAAAGTATAAACATACTGAATGTAGTGATTCCCGAACTATTTAAGAACTGAAGATTTTGCACATCGAGAGTCAGACTATCTTCAGCCTGTTCAGCCACTTTATTAAGATAGTCACTTACCACTTCGTATTCCGAAAGATTGGCAAGGCGCATTGATCCTTCTATTATGACAGTATTGTGACTTTTATCGTATTTTAGCTTTGAATCCCCAACTTCTAATTCCATATCCTTTATAGCGTTATTTTTTATAAAAAGTTTTAATTATGAAGCAGTTATTTTTTTATTTCTGGTTATCAATAAAATAATAGGCCTGAACGGTTATCTCAAACAGCCCCCCTTCTTTTTCTACCATTTTTGCTCCAAGTTTTATCTGATAATCTTTGAACATGATCAGCAAGCCGATCTCTGACTGCTTGTCTTCACTGGCTTTTTTAAGCATCTCATCATAAAACAGATCATCGAGATTTTCTGAATTGATGATTAGAGATAATCGGTTCATCAGTGATTCAAAATAGGATTGGTTGCTGGTGTTGGATACCTGCATTTTAAGTATTCTGTTATAACGCTTCACTTCAATGTTAATTTCGGAGTCGCGTTTGGTAGAATACTTGGAGGCATTTTCAATCAATTCATTAAAAACAGTGGAGACAATGTTTTTGTCAATGTCAGTTTCTCCCGTTTCGTGAAATTCGGCCACGAAATTGGCAATTATGCCGCAACGACTCCAATGCGTGATCAAGTCAATAGGTTTGACGGTGAATTTCAGATCACCTTCTGCGGGGAGATAATCTGGTGTAAGTTCATAATCCCCTAAAACTTTTTCTTTCATGAAATTTCTTTTTTTAAACTCGTTTAATTACTAACAGTGAAATATCATCAAGCAATTCACGGTATCCTCTGAACTGTTCTACATCTTTTATTACATTTTCTACGATCATTTGAGGATTAAGTTCCCGGTTGAC
>JAGXLC010000238.1:0-2374 GCA_018334875.1 Bacteroidales bacterium
ATGCACGAATGAAAACTTTATTCGTGTATTCGTGGCTTTTTTGACATAACGTCTGCCGGCTGGCATTCGGTAACATAATACATTCTAATAGAATGGAATTCTTTACTGTATATTAAGCGCCCTGCTTTACCAGCAGGCAAGCAATACGACAAATTCCAAATCACAAACACCTGCCCCGCGGCAGGCGGGGAATTCCAATAATCAATTTCAAATGACCAAAACACACCGTTCTAAAGTTACCAGACCTGTATTCTGGCGCGTTTGAAATTTCGGTAATTGTTATTTGGATATTGTTTGATATTTGTTGATTGTTATTTGGAATTTCTAAATGTGACTTTGGTGATAGCCCTGCATATTATAGCGTAACATATATTCCCTCCTCTCACCATTCCAGGACCTCATCGGGTGCTTCGGCAAGGTTAGCGGCTTGCCAGTCGGCTTTGTTAAGATCTTCAGCGCTGAAGGAGGTAGTTAAGGCCAGGCACCTGGCTCCGGCTCTTTTGGCAGCCTCTACCCCGCTGACGGCATCTTCCACCACCAGGCAATCTTCGGGGTTCAGCCCCATCTTTTGGGCGGCTGACTGGAAGATATCGGGCGCCGGTTTTTTGTGTTCCACTTCCAGCCCGTTGACAGTGGCGGTGAACGATTCTTTGGGAATGCCGATATTTTTGAGGTTGATCTCCATTTTCACCTCATCGGCACTGGTGGCAACGGCTGATTTTAAGCCCCTGTCACGGATCTTTTTCATAAAATCAAATACGCCCGGCAGCGGTTCCAGCTTTCCTTCGGTGATCTCCCCGTATATCTGATAGGTCAGGGCCTTGACCTCATCAATGTCAACAGGAAAGTTGTATTTTTCCGCCACCTTCCCGATATAGGCGTTTTCGCCCTGCCCGACAAAAGGTTTAAAATCCTCCGGTTGTACGGTAAGGCCTTTGCGTTTGAACATTTCTATGGCTGCCTCGCAGATGTATTGTTCCGAGTCCACCAGGACGCCGTCCATGTCGAATATAACTCCTTTGATCATGGTTATCGTGTTTGTTTCATTTAATGTGAAGGATCCTTATTCTGGCATAATTCAATTGATACGCGGCTAAGTTAAAAAAAAATCGGTTTAATGTGATTGGTAGATTCTGTTCATCTCTTAATAACCTTTCCTTTGATTATAGCATACCTTTTCCTTCATTTGTACGTTTTTCAATTAATATACGCATTGTAATGTTGACGGATTCCAAAAATTTAAATACTTTTGAGAAAACAAGTAATATGAGAACAATTAAATTAGAAATACCGGATAATGTTGATTTAAATGATCGGGAAGCAAAAATGCTCCTTGCATCCCGATTATATGAAAAAGGAAAACTCTCCTTAGGTCAGGCTGCTAAATTGGTGGGGCTATCCAAAACAACTTTTATGGAACTTCTGGGGGATTATGATGTATCTATACTTAATTACCCACCTTCTGAACTGAATAATGATATAAAAAATGCCAGGGATTACAGTATCTGATACCAGCAGTTTAATTGTGTTAAATAAAATTCGCCGGTTAGAAATACTACAAAAACTTTTCGGTCATATTATCATAACTCAAAAAATAGCAGAGGAATTTAATAATCCCTTACCCAATTTTATCTCGATACAGAATCCAAAGGATAAAAATTACCAAAAAATACTCGAAAGTTTTCTGGATGAAGGAGAAGCCAGTACCATTGCGCTTATGATGGAAACAGATAATTCTCTCCTTATTATTGATGATCTCAAAGGCAGACGGCAGGCAAAATCACTTGGTTTAAATTATACTGGTATTATTGGCATTTTGGTTATAGCAAAGGAAAGAGAAATTATTAGCTCCTTTTCAGAGATTTTAGATGAAATTAAAAAAACGGATTTTAGATTAAGCCCACAATTGATTGAAGAAGCAAAAAGAAAATGTGGCGAATAAGTTAAGAATTAAAATCAAAACCTTATTTTCGTTATCTTGGACCTTAATAGCCAGAAATCACACACCAAAACGGACCTTATTACCTTATTAACGGATAATTTTGGAAACAGTCAGTTACTGAAAATAAAGTAATAAGGTTGGGGAATGAGAGGTGATTTACTGGCTATTAAGGTTTAATATAGAACAGAATAAGGTTTTTACATTTATTGAATTAAACTTTAATCAAATTTGAAGGCCTCCGTCTTTTTTAGACGAGAAATGTATTCCCGTTATTAGCATCTGCTGTCTTTGGGCAGCGAACCGTCGATTTCTGAATTGAACCTGTCCGGGTTTGAATTGGCTCGTTCACGTTTTGAAATGGGAATGGCGGTGTTTAAATTGTATCTGTCGCTTGTTGAATTGGGTCGGGCAGCCATTGAATTGCATCGGTCG
>JAGXLC010000238.1:2822-6392 GCA_018334875.1 Bacteroidales bacterium
TTTTTTATTCTTCAAGCTGTTCATATAAAGCTTTACTTAAGTCTGTCGCACAGTATCTTGCCCATAAAAGCATGGTCCATTCTCTTTTTTGCCAATCAAGATCAAGACGTTGAACAGCCACAATAAAATCGCTGTAAGTAATTATCGTAAAGCTATCCGGGTTGGATAACATATTTTGTAATTCTTTGGCTGTCTTAATTGCGCTTTCGTCTTGTTGGTAGCAAAACAGCCCGGTTTTTACAAAATCATACTTTTTGTTTTGTATTAATGCATCTGCTATGAGCTGATTGCGAAAAAGCTGATTGTATTTGTTAACTTTCAACTCCTCATACCTGGCGGCAAAGGAGCGTGATTTTTTAAAGATCTCACGATAAGCCGGCTTGTCATATTCAGTTGTTGAAAAGGTATCCGTATATTTGCATTCAAGACCGATAAGACCTGTTTTGTCTCCACTTTTTACATCAAAAGCAATGTCAAAAGCGGAGTTATCATCTGTGAAACGCTCCTCCGGAGCATATTCAAAAACAACCCTCTTCAGTTTTGTCAGTTCAGGCCACCAATTTTGAAGCACTGTCAGACCGAAATCTGTATCCATCATTAACTCCCCAAAAAAGTTAAAGCAAAGCGGCTGGCTTGACAGTAGGTTGTTATAAAGTCTGTCTTGTTCCATTAAACCAGAATCCAGCTCCTGCCTTTCTGCAATTGTTTTCTCAGCCGCACGGACAGTATTGGCAGTGAGAAAATTCTTCTTGCTATTCATTCCGCCAGAGATGGTACTGCATACATTATTTTTTTTGTCTTTGGGATGCTCGCCCGGTTTTTCATTCAAAACATTCATTCTCCACCAGCCCTGATGAATTCTTGTCCTTAGCTTTAAGCCTGTTTCGTTTGGGATTGTTCCAAAACGTTCCTTTAGCTGCTGTTTTTCTTTTTGTTCCAATTTATCCTGATTTAATAATTACTTCTTTATTTCGGCCGGTACAATTTTCTGTTTTAAAATACCAGTCGGTTCATCTTTTTCTCTCATAAAAGTAGCCATCCAGAATAGAAACACAAAATATTTGACAAAAAATTGCTGACTGCCAAATGGGAAATTTTCAACGGAATATTGAGTGGTTTGGTTTCACGAAGGTTTCGGCTTCGTACCATGAATAATCTATCGCGCGCTCTGACGAGGCGCCGGCAGAGCCCGGATAACCTGATGCTATCGCTATTGGCCTTCTGACGAAGGCAACCCGTTTGGCAGGTTATTGGGGCCATACGGGAAAAACTTCAAGATTTCTAATGGTATATAAGACATTTACTAAAATGTTTATATAAGTTCTATTTCTTCCAGATCGGTCAGATATGTTGTTTGGATAATCTACTATTGTCAGTTTCTCCATGGTTCCGGTAATTTAGAAATCATGCTCATTTACCATAGCACATTATTATTTCAAAATCAATTTTTTCTGCCCCCTTTGAATGGCCGTGTAGCCTCGATCGTTCAATACCGGGTATGCACAAACTGCCAATGCCATATTTCTAAAACTATTTAGTCCCGGGCATCTTATAATCAACCTGATGGCTGTCGAACAAGTGCTTCAGGTATTGAATGCTTCCGATCACTGTAAGTTTCCCTTCTGCGCCCGAAGTAATTCCGACGAGGTATCCGTTTTTATCGATCACCGGGGAACCACTCCTGCCATCGGGTTTTACATTTTTTGTCAGTGATTTGGCATAATAATAATTGCCGAGCGACCGAAAACATTGAAATGTTGTTTTTACAGGATGTGTATTATCTTCTTGCAATGCCCCCCAGCCAAGGGCATAAACAACCTCACCTTTTTCAAGAGGGGTATACCTGATCTTTAAGGGATATAAATTCTCTGGTTTTCCCTGTAAATCAAATATAATCCAATCCCTGTTCTTCAAGGTATTAAACTGTCCAACGGGTTCTTCTTTGTTTTCATTAATAAGCATTTTAATCTGAACAAATCTTTCGGGATTGTTTTTGGGATACAATTTCCAGTGATCAAAATTTTCTCCCAGAGAGATGAACCTTAGTCCTTCATGGTTGCGGAATACCATAAATATATGCTTGCAACTGGCTCCTAACGTGTCTGCTCCCGTATCTATTAAGAAGGCGTTAGCCAGATTGGTGAAGGTGGTATCATCAAAACCGATCTCATTGGTTAGTGCGAAACTTGGCCATTGATTTAATGGCTTATCAACCCAGGGTTCTTTTTTGATCTCCGCGCCCTGTTTACAGCCAATCACCGTCAGGGCAATGAAAAGCATAAGAATTCCAATGTGTTTCATAATTATTTGTTTGGATTTATAATCATTTTGAACCCGAGGATACAGCGGAAGAAGATACAACTACAGCCCCGATTACCGCGGCCTGCATTTCCTTTATCACCTTACCTACCCCCTGGGATATGGCATCGGATTGTATCCATTCTTTTAACTTGATCTTGAAAATCTTTCTGCTGTATTTTCTGTCATGAGCTTCAGGTTATATGGTGATTTAATGAAATGGTATCTCATCCAACGACCCGATAAAAATATTAAAAATGCTATAAAATGGCAAGGTTTTTTATTTGACGAACAGCATATAAGATTCAACAGTATCATTCGTTATAACCTTACTCAACATAAAGAGTCAACAGTTTGTTAAGTTTTATGTCTGGAAAAAAATCAAAAGCGAATAAAACTGTTTATTTTTGTCCTTATGGCAGGGGCATTTGGTTTCTAATCATATAAAAATGCAATTTTATAATAACTTTTTAATCAACAACCCATGAACAAACTAAAGTACATCAATCTGATACTGATTTTCGTCATTATTTCCTGTGGAACCGTACCTTTTTCAGGAAGAAAACAATTCACGGCAATACCTTCGGCCCAGATGATATCCCTGGCGGAAGATAATTATGCACAGGTTTTGCGGGAAAATGAGCCTTCCGGGAATCAACAATACAACGATCAGGTAAAAAGGGTAGGTGAGCGAATCACTTCGGCAGTAGAGGAATATTTCAGGAACCAGGGACGGCAGCAACTATTAAAGAACTACAAATGGGAATTCAATGTGCTTGAATCGGAAGAAAAGAATGCCTGGTGCATGCCCGGCGGAAAAATTGCCTTCTACGAAGGCATTATGCCTATATGCAAGGATGATAATGGAGTAGCCGTTGTGATGGCTCATGAAATAGCCCACGCGGTTGCCAGGCATGGCAACGAGCGAATGTCGCAGCAACTGACGGTACAATTGGGCGGTATGGTATTATCAGAAGCGCTTAAGGAAGAAGAAGAAAAAACAAGACAACTGGCAATGGCTGCATTTGGCGTAGGCTCGCAGTTAGGAATTCTTCTTCCGTATAGCAGAACGCATGAGAGAGAAGCAGATGAACTGGGTTTGTATTTTATGGCGATGGCCAATTATGATCCGAGGGGTGCACCGGAGTTCTGGAAAAGAATGCAGGCCGAAGGAGGGTCGGGGCCACCGGAGTTCCTTTCTACCCACCCGAACCCCGAGAATAGAATACAGAACATGGAAGAGCACATGCAAGAGGCTTTACAATATTATGA
>JAGXLC010000239.1 GCA_018334875.1 Bacteroidales bacterium
CAATGGTTACAGAGGGTTCTATAACCGCTTCAAGTTTTCCGGAACTGACCGCCCGGAACTTTTTGCCGTTAATCTGGAATTGAAGCTCCCGACTTTTATCGGGTGCCGGAGGTATAAGCTCTGCAAAACCTTCTATATTCATCGTGCCTCCCCCTGATTCGAAACGGGCTCTGTCCAGTGTGAAACGTTGGTTGTCAACCCGGCTTTTCAACTCAATATTTTTGTAATGAATGCCTTCTCCGGCATATTGAAAACTTCCTTCCGTCAGGTTCAGATTCCCGTTAAAACGGGGGTTCCCGATGGTATTGCTCACGATAACTGAAGATTCAAGCATGCCGGTAGCTTCCATACCGCTTTTCTCAAGTATGGGGTTAAGTATCCCCACGTTCAGGCTATCCATTTTTAAATATGCCCGGAATGGAGTTTCCCGGCTGGGTAGAGCAAAACTGTCCGTCAGTGAAAAATGAATCGGCAATTCCGCACCGACATGTATCATCCTGCTGATTCTTGCATCTACAGATCCCTCAAAAGAAAGGGTGTCGGCAGAATACTCAAAATTTGTCGTGAGCTTGTTGAGCCTGATGGTATCAACAGCAGGTTCATTGATATCAAGAAATCCACGTAATTCTGGCTTGCTGGCTGTTCCTTTCATGCGGATATCTGAATGGACCATCCCCTGAAGCTTGTAATCCAGCCCTTGCAATGGATATAATTTTGAAATATCAAGGCTCTCGGTCCATAAATGCAGATCTTCTTTTCCTTTAAATGAATAAATACCATTTACACCCAATTCCTGTTCTCCTGATTGAAGGACAAAATTTGCAATCTGTATGGAATCCTTACCTAATGCAAGGGTTGTGGAATCACTGCCCCCGGTCCATTGGGCGGTATCAATATCCAGTATGAGCTCGTGGATCCGGAATAAAGGATCATTTTCCGTATTGAGGTCTGTTTGGGTATACAGCCCCAGGGAGTCGTTTACCTTAAGATCCAGCCGGTTGGTAAACTCGCCCTTGTTATAAGATGACTGCAAAGCAGTCCTTTTTATGAACCGGTTACCCCAAAAAGAAGAATCAGCGGTAAAATCAACCTTACCGGTTAACAAAGAATCTTCCGAAGAAGCCGATACGTCCCCTCTTAATCTTTTTACGCGTAATGAATCGTATTCAATACTGCTCAGGTTATAACGGGCTGCAAGATTCACCGCATTAAGCTTTCCGGTTAACACGGAATCTCCCGAAAAGGCTGATATATCTCCTGTTAACCTTTTAATGCGCAATGAATCGTATTGGATACTGCTGAGATCATACTGAACCGAAAGATTCAGCGAATCAACTTTTCCGTCAACTTCCCCGGTGATGCCTCCTTGCAGATCCATATCCGGCAAATTCAAAACTTCAGTCAAACCCCTCATATTTTTGGAAAGGAATTCAAATTTCACCTGGTTGTTTCCCCGGAGATGCCCTTCTCCCTCTGCACCAACCGCTGCATAAGGGGTATTCAGATGGAAGCCGTATAAACTGTATTGTCCCTTGTCATACAATACCGACATGTTCATGTTCGATACCGGCTTACCCAGAAAATAGGAATCCCATAATTCCAGATCCACCTCTGTCTTCAAATTGTCAGCACGGGTTCCTTCTCCGTTAACTGCTAAATTCAGGTTCAGATCTGTTTGCAGCTCCTTATTTTTCGTGAGTTTTGAAAGATCAATGTGATTTAAAGCACTATGAATACTATATACGGGCTCTTCAAAAATTTTCTGCATGGTGAACTCCGAATTTACCCTTCCAAACCAGGTATTGCCGGTGACATTTCCCTTCAGTGCCCCCTTCTTCTTGTCCATCTGCAACACCAGGTCGTCCAGCTCGTATTCTCCGTAACGTATGTCTCCGAACTCACCGGATAGGCTCAATGAATTGTCCTGAAGTTCGAAACCCCGGCCGCTGGCATTCAATTTTCCAACTATCCACGATTTGAATTCGGGGTTGCCGGTCCAGTGTTCACCATCCAGACCGTCCACTTTTAAGGTCATCTGATACCGGGGATCTGTTTTTAGATCCCTTATCCAGCCCGAAACTGATAGAGACTGGTTTTCTTCCTGAAGGGTCAATGTAAGGTTCTGCTGTTGGCTGTCACCGGTAAGCTCCAAGTTCAACCTTGGCGTCCCGTAGAGTTTCATTTCGGGCATCCAGGGATGAAATGCTTCCAGGTTCAGGGGATCCAGGTCCAGAGTGGCCTGGGTTTCTTCCACAGCATCAAGGTTTGTTGAACCGTTGCTTGTTAATTTCGTTTGCGGGAGAGCCAGAAATATGTTTTCCCAGGTAAGCCGGTTCCGGACCTTTATGACCTCCCCTTCCAATTGTTCAATCGTCAGGTCAGGGCCCAGGGTTTGCATTCCAAAATGTTCTACAGCAACATGTATGGAATCCCGGATCATTTGGAAGCTTAATCCCCCACCGATCCGGATTTGGGAGGGTATCTGCGGATTATTCAATGGGGATAACCGCACATCCATGCTGTCTATGAGAAATCTGTTTACGGATATTTTCCAGTTTGACGGTTCTTGTGTTTTGGCTTTTGGCTTTTGCGGGGAAGGAGGGAGTACCTCCATGAAACTCCAGGAGGAATCTTTTCTTTGGGTACCATTTAATTTCATATTCTCCAGGCGAAGTCCGTTGATGAACAATTCTTGCCGGAGCAGCCTGCCGAGCCTGTAGTTTACCCTCAGTCTTTCCATTGACAGAACAGTACTGTCGTTTCGTTCGATGAGAATATCATTCAATGAAAACAACTGCAGGGGATTACCTTCCACGCTTCCGACTTCCACACGGGCATCCAGCGACTTGCTACCCTGCTCTGAAATTAAGGTTGCAATCCGGTTGTTGAACATCCCGTTCTGCAAAGAGATCAGAAGACCCAGCATCACCAGAAGCACCCCTGCAAAGGTAAAGCTCAGTAGTCTCAGTATTTTTTTTACATATTTCATAAATCCTCAGTACTCCAATTGTTCATGAACAAGTCAGACTAGAATGCATGCCCTATCGAAATAAAAAACTGCGGCCTTATCGGTTTTTCGAATAACGGGGAGGCAAGATCAAGCCGTACAGGTCCAACAGGGGTATTAATTCTTAAACCCAGGCCCACATCATAAAGAAAATCACCAGGATTATAAGTGAATGAAGTTTCCCATACATTGCCAAAATCTGCAAAAGTTACACCTGAGAAAATGTCATAAACCGGAAATCTCAACTCCATGCTTCCTTCCAACATACTGTTTCCCCCTATGGGGTTGCCCGCTTCATTAACCGGTGATATCTGATTTCTTCCCCAGCCCCGAAGGGAAGAAGCTCCTCCAAGCAGGAAGCGGTCCTCGATGGGTGTTTGCTCACCCTTTTTGGGTTGTATGAAACCCGCCCTGAGCTTACCTGCTAAAATCCAGTCTTCGTCAAGCTGATGGTAGCGCACCAAACTGATTTCATTTTTATAATAGTGATATTTGGAGCGAAATCCGATGCCCATATAGGTAAAATATGCATCAAGTTTCCATCCCGAGGACGGATTGAATCTGCTGTTGGCCGTATTTCTGTTGAATCCTATCGTAAAACCGGATTTGTTGTGGATGAGTTCTCTTCCCTTCGCTTCATTCAAAGGGGTGGAAAATGACAGGTCTTTTAGAAAATCCCGTTCGAAAGAATACATCAAATATGCGGAAGTTGACCTGGAAATATTTTGTTGAAAGGTGATACCGCTGCCCAGCCTGTCGGCCGTATAGCTTATCTCATTTTCCCGGGTAAAAAATGGATTGAGGATCAGGTCAAGGTCATCGCCGATCAAACCGGGCTGAATGAATTTCGTTTCAAAACTGAGGGGAAGAAAATGGGAATGTTTTCCTTCGAAGATAAATTTCCGTGTTCCTCCAAGAAACTGCAGTTTGGTTATTGATACAGAAGCCCGGAATCTGTCCTCGGTACCATAACCTATCCCTGCTTCCATTGACCATGAGGGCAATTCATTCACTTCAACGATAAGTGGGATCCGTTTATTTTTTATGCTGTCCTTTGGTGCCCGGATGACCACATAATTGAAAAGGTCCGATCTGAAGAGGCGTTCCTGACTGGCATTCATCTTTTGTTGTGAATACATGTCACCTGAAGAGACACGGATCTGCTTCCGAATGAATTCCCGGGGAACCAGGGAATCACCCTTTATTCGAACCTGTCCGAAGACAGTGCGGGGGCCGGGCTTTACAACAAAATTGATGTCTGCCCGCTTTTTATCGGGATGAACATCCACTTGCCTGTTTATTTCAATCAATGGATAACCATTGTTGTGAAAAACATTTTTGATCCTGGATTCCATCTCCAATATGCTTTGATCAGCAAACCGGTCCCCTGAATTCAGCGGGAGCTCCCCGGTAATTCCGGAAAGTAGGGTGGCCGCTGTCGAATCTTTGGGTTGTGTGAAAGTCATGTTACCAATCTTTATAGGCTCCCCTTCCTCAACTTTTATCGTTATGCGTAAGTTTTCCCTTTTCTCATTTCGTTCAAGAGAATAGTCCAGCCGGGGATTCAGAAACCCATTCCGTTGGTAAAACTGTCTTAAACGTTCCAGATCGTTATCCAACATTACCGGGGAAAAATCAGGCTGTTCTTTCCAGAATGCTACTTTTTGAAGAAATGTAGCGGAACGGATATTCATCTGTCCCATGAGGGTTTCACTGGCAATCATTTCATTGCCAGTGAAATCAATCTCTCTGATGGTGTAATTTTCCTGAGCTGCTGCTGAGTGACACAAACTGGAAAGCAGTATGAATAAGATAATTTGGAGTTTTCTGTTCAATTAAAAATGTTCATTTTTAAATATTTCCTTGGCCAGTATAACATTTAAATCTCCTGATAGTTTATTAATTTAGCAAAATATTATAATATCCTATAAAAATGACGGAAGAAGAAAAGAAACAATTGAGGGAAAAACTCTTGCAGGAGAAAAAAAAGGTAGAAAAGCGTATTGAAAACCTGAAGGACTTAACAAAGCCCATAGCTCCCGAGAATTCTATTGGCCGGGTTAGCCGTATGGATGCTATCAATAATAAAAGCATCAATGATGCTGCGCTGCGTACTGCCGAAAACAAACTGAAAAATATAGAGGAGGCCCTTGGAAAAATCCATCATAAAGACTTTGGTAAATGCCGGCGCTGCGGTCAGCCTATCCCTATGGGAAGGCTTGCGGTCATGCCCGAAAGTGCCCTTTGTATGAGATGTGCCCAAATGTAAATGTTTTGACCGTTATAATGTGTGATGTTGTTTTAGAGATAAATATAATGTCAATAATTTTTTAAATTTTTAATTATGCCCGAAATACAACAACCCAGAGGAAACTGCCTGATTACCATTCTGCTGATATTGGTTTTTCTTGCCGCCTTTGGCATCATCTCCTGGGATGCTGTCGGGGCTTTTGCCCGTTTTATCGTTTATGTGATCGTCGCCGGCATTGCCATTATAGTGGGAATTTTACTTTATGCATGGTTTTTCGGAAGCAGGTGGTAGCCTATGCTTTATGGACAGAGATTCCAAACAGTCAAATTGTCAGAATCCGGATTTTAACTCTTCTGCAGTTTTCCGGAACAGAATTCATCCGGAATAAAACCATGGCCCATATACAACAGAATGACAATCGAATTAACAACCGCATGACTATTGACTATCTCCGCCAACTGTAGCTACATTCCTTTGCCTTATTATGAATTTGCAGTTACAATAAGTACTCATGCTCACTGAAGCTATATGTCTTGCCAACTGCTTTTTGCTAACTGCCAACTTGTTAAAATGAGGCTAAGAACAGAACGTCTGCGCGAAGTTGATTAAATTGTTACATGGTTACATTGTCAAATTGTTACCTCGGGCTGTGGCCATCAGAAGATTCTGGCAAATTTTGCCAACTGCTTTTTGCTCCCGCAGAATGCGGGACCAACTATATTACTAAATCTCATTTCCTTAAATCTGACTCTGCAATATAGTGAGCTTCTTCTCTATATTCTCTTGCTTTGAATTTTTGCAGTTCCAATAAATTTTCATGCCCCCTGTAGCTACATCCCTTGCCAACTGCCAACTGCCCACTGCCAACTATCTTGCTAAATCTCATTTCCTTAAATCTGACTCTGCAATATAGTAAGCTGATTTATCCGCTCTCCGGTTCATTCCAGCTCAAACGGCATCTCCCTTAGCAGTTCAATCCTTGTCGGTGTCACCTTAGCCTGCAGCGGTATGATCTCCACACCCTGTTCAAAGGCTTCCTTCAGGGTTTGTGAATAATCCGGGTCGATCTCCCAGGCAGGGGCGAAGACGTCCACATCGGTACGCTGGACT
>JAGXLC010000240.1:0-1433 GCA_018334875.1 Bacteroidales bacterium
ATCAGGCAGAGCTGTTGCGATGGCTGGGGGAAAGCGTTTGGATGCCCACCAATCTTTTACCTGGTGAGCACATTCAATGGACAGCTATGGATGAAAATACAGCCAAAGTAACTTTTGACTGGCAGGGCCAAACGGTTTTTTATACCGTACATTTCAACCAGGAAGGTCAAATCACCCGGATGGAAACCGAAAGGTATATGAACGAAGACCGGCTGGAAAAATGGGAAGGAAGGCTCAGCGACTATCAGGAAGCTAATGGAATGAATGTGCCGGGCACCGTTAAGGCCTCATGGCTGCTGGAACAAGGGAAACATACCTATGCCCGTTTTCATGTGCAGACTTTTGAGTATGATGTATCCGGAAAATTTTAACCCGAATTATCCTTACCGCAGCTTTAGCGGCAAATAAATTTCTCATAACCTGATGATAGGTATCGTTCTTAAAATTAAGCAATGTAACTTTTCTGAACCACATACCTTTGGTTACAAATCTTTTCGATAAAGGATTTTCCCGTTAGGCACATCATAAATTTCCATTACAAGGGTGTTTACATCATATCCATTTGCGCGGGCATACCTGTTCAGAGCAGGATATTGTCAATAAGATTTTTATAGTTTCATGAGAGGAGAATGAAATGGACAATCACGAACATAGACTGTACCAATATGAACAGCGGAAAGCATTTAATTTATTGATAACCTACTGAAGGCTCTGTTGAATGCGCTTTCGGGTGCAATGAAAATTTATACTGAACATATATGACCATTTTTATGTTTCTCTTTTTTAGGAATCTTAAAAGAATAAATTTTCATTTACTAATAAAGTACGGGGAATGATATTACAGGCCTGTTAAATAACCATTATGGCTGTTTTTGTTTATGAATGATGTTTAACTGCAAAAAATGAATGACCATGACACGAAAAGAATTTTTAATCAAAATAGGCATTGGAGCGGGAGTGGCTATTCTTACTCCAGTGGCTTTCAATGCATGTGAGGAATCAGAAACCGAGTCCGATAAGGATGATGACACCGATGACAATGGAGATGATTCTTCTGACGATAGCGATAAAGTGGATTTCAACATCGACCTCACTGCCGATGATTACAGCGATTTACAGGAGGAAGGCGGCTATGTTTACGAAAACGATATCATCATAGCTTATCTCGGCAATGACGAATACATTGCCTTGTCCAAGATTTGTACACACAATCAATGTACCGTGGATTTTGATGGTGACGAAGAAAAAATTTATTGTTCCTGCCATGGTTCCGAATTTAACCTCGAAGGTGAGGTTACCTCCGGTCCGGCAGATGAGGCTCTCAAGGAATACAATACGGAGCTTGACGGGCAGACGCTGAGGATTTACGAATAAAATATATTCATCCTGACTTTAAGATTGATACAGTGCCCTTATCTGCATTTTGTCAATCC
>JAGXLC010000240.1:1785-6357 GCA_018334875.1 Bacteroidales bacterium
GAAGGACTATGATTTTTCAATGATCATAGCCTCTAAGTTATATGAAGACGGCAAATTATCCGCCGGACAAGCTGCCCAAATAGCTGGTTTATCAAAAAGGGCTTTTATTGAAGTTTTGGGCAGATATGGCGTATCTGTCATTAGTGATTCCCTCGATGATCTACATTCCGATATAAACAATGCATAGAGTTGTCATACCAGATACCAGCAGTTTAATTCTTTTTCATAAGATTGGAGAGGTGGAACTATTGGAAAAAGTTTATAAGAATCTGACAACAACCAAAGAGATCGCTGAAGAATTTAATGCGGATTTACCTGACTGGATAAAAATTGTCGAAGTAGGTGACAAGAAATACCAGGAAGCTCTACAAACACAGATTGATACGGGTGAGGCGAGTGCCATTGCTTTGGCCAAAGAAAATGAAAACCCACTGTTAATACTTGATGATAGAAAAGCAAGAAAAGTAGCTAATAAATTAAACTTAAGAATCACAGGCGTTTTAGGAATTATACATAAGGCAAAGCAAGTGGGCGTGATTACAAAGGTAAAACCCCTTATTGATGAATTGCTATCCACAGATTTCAGAATTTCGGAGAAACTGATTAATGAGCTGTTAAGAATAAATAATGAAGATTAAATGTTGTTGAAAGCGTTGAGATGACACAAGTATAGGCGATACAGATTTGCTCTGAGGTGTTTCATTATTTAAATATTTAATACGGCTTCAAATATCCACACTATGGACTTGCAAGGTGCAAAATTTCAACATCGTGACAAAGTACAACCTCACGCTTATCAGGAAACCTTTTCTCCGCTCAGTCCGTCTGTTCCGGATGCCTTTAAAGCCCATCCATCGCCTGGTCCAGGTCTTCGATCAGGTCATCCGCCTTTTCAATTCCCGCCGAAAGCCTTATCAGTGATTCGCCGATGCCTTCCCTTTCAAGTTCTTCACGGCTCAGGCTTTTATGCGAAGTTAGCACCGGAGATGAGACAATCGTATCCACCCCTCCCAAACTTATTGCCGGGCGTATAAGCTTCAGGTTTTTCTGAAACTGGATGATCTTTTCATCTTTCAGTTCAAAGGAAAGCATGCCTCCAAAGCCCCTCATCTGGCGCTTGGCTGTTTCATGGCCGGGATGGGATTCCAGCCCGGGATAATTCACTTTCCCTACTTGTTGATGGCTCTCCAGAAATTCAGCCAGTTGGCCGGCATTCTCGTTTTGCTTTTCAACCCGAATATGCAGGGTTTTCATACTTCTTTCCAACAAGTAGCAGATACGCGCATCCAAGTTCCCACCCAGGTTACGGGCTGTTTCCCATATCTGTTTTATTCTCTCTTTTGAACCGATCACGGCCCCTGCGGTAACATCATGATGGCCGTTGAGGTACTTGGTTGCACTGTGGATCACAATATCCATCCACCAGTTGATTGGATTCTGGTTCACCGGAGAGGCAAACGTGTTGTCGATGATCGAAAGCACATTCTTTGACTTGGCCATGTTTGCCATGGCCTCCAGATCAATGATCTTAAGAAGCGGATTAGAAGGTGTTTCAATATAAATGGCTTTCGTATTTTCCCGGATGGCTTTTCCATAATCCTCTACCCGGGTACTGTTCACAAATGTATATTCGATGCCGAACCGGTTGAGCTCCCTGGCGATAAAATGAATGGTTCCCCCGTAAAGGGCACTTTGAAAAACCACATGATCGCCCTGACTTAAAAAGGTAAACAGCGTGCCGGTGATGGCAGCCATACCGGAACTCAACACCAGGGCATCCTCTCCGTCCTCCAGGGCGCTGATCTTTTCCGCCAGTGCCTGCTGGTTCTTCGTATTGAAATACCTGGGATATACCGGTGTTTCCTTGTCCAGATACCCAAAGGATGTTGAAGTATAAACAGGAGTGTTGGATCCCTCGTCTTCGTGGTCCAGGATCGTTCCGCTATGGACACATTGAGTTTCTTTTGAATGGGGTTTCATGGTATTATATTTTTACTGATTGCTATTGATGCCTTTAAGAATTATGCTTGAGTCCGGTCTAAAAAGTTAATTAAGTATTATTAATGCTGAAAATCAGCTTTGTCCCGACCCGGCAACTGCCGGAAGTTTGATTTTCAGCTACTTCACCCCTTAGGGTCGGGGCAAAAAAGTGGCTGAAAATCAGACTAGAGACTTTTTAGACCAAATTCATGCTTTGTTTATTAAATGCGAAAGATAGTAAGATCGGAGGAAAATATCAATTATAGTAACCAAAGCATGCTGTTTTTTCGTAAATTGAGTTGTAAATTTCGATGGAAGTTTTAATGGAAATCTTTACTAAATGGGTAAAAGGATACTTTTGATTGCTTATATTGCCGTTACATTATCTCTGATCACTCAGTTTCATGAAATTAAGGCACAGCAGGCCGATACTACTAATCGCCCGGAGATAGGCCTGGTATTAAGTGGTGGAGCCGCCAAAGGACTTGCCCACGTCGGTGTCTTGAAAGTACTGGAAGAAGCAGGTATTCGTCCCGATTACATTACAGGCAGCAGTATGGGAGCAATAGTCGGAGGATTATATGCTTTGGGGTATTCAGCGGACGAGTTGATGAAGCTAATGGAAACAACCGATTGGGACAAAATTCTTACAGACCGCGTACCCTTGCATAAAATTGTGATGGAAGAAAAGTATGATTACAATAGATTTATCGTTGAATTTCCTATACGGGACGGAGAATTTAAGTTCCCCTCAGGGTTGAATGAAGGCTATCAGCTCGAAAGATTGTTCAGTGATCTGACCTGGAGGGCTACAGGTATTCATGATTTTGATAGCCTGTCCATTCCCTTTCATTGTATGGCTGTGGACATCATAGAGGGAAAGCCCGTAGAACTGGACTCCGGTAATCTGTCACAGGCAATACGTGCCAGCATGGCGATCCCCGGTGTATTTGCTCCCGTTAGAAAGGATTCGATGTTGCTTGTGGACGGTGGGGTTATCAGAAATTTTCCCGTACAAGAAGTACGGGATATGGGAGCTGACATTGTAATCGGCGTTTATGTCGGTTTTGAGGAAGATGTCACTCCCGAGGACCTTTACTCCCTTACGGATGTACTTTCCCGAACCATTACCATGTACGGGGTGTTTGATTCACAGGAACAGAAAAGAAAGACGGACATTTTAATTGAACCCGATATGGAGGGCATACAATCCTTTGATTTTATGAGGGGAAGGAAAATTGCCCAAAGAGGAGAAGAGGCAGCACGGGCAATATATGATACACTCCGGCAAATCACCAATACCCAGCATTCAGTATATGATGCCACGGAAAAACTTACAGGCCCGGATTATGTGTATATCTCAGAAGTCGAGGTAGAAAATCTGAGATACGTGGAGCCTGATTTCGTCACCGGCAAAGGCGGAATATTTCCAGGAACTTACGTTACAAGAGAAAGGATCAACAAAGCCGTTGAAAACATTTTCGGTACGCGGTATTTTAACAGGGTGAACTATCGTCTGGAGCATCAGACAATGGACATCTATAAACTGGTGTATGTGGTTAAGGAAGGTTCGCAGGCTTTTGTCAAGGGGGGACTCCATTACGACAACGTCCAGGGCACAGGCCTGATCGTAAACACCACCTTCAGAAATTATTTAATGCCTGCTTCCCGCATCAATTTAACGCTTAATATGGCCGAGCAGCCAGGAGTGAAGTTTGATGTAAACAGATATTTTGGAAAAGAGCAACATCTAATGGACAATTATTTTATCCACTGGTATCGTACTGAGCTTCCCGTTTATTATGAAGATGAAAAGATCGGGGAATATACACACGGGATGTTTAAAGGAGGAGTAGGGGGTAAATATTCGATCAATGTGAATCAGCAAATTGGTGTGGATGCCTTTTATGAAAGCAGCACCATTTATCCTGATGATGCCCTGCAATCCATATTCCCGGAGGTTAATTTTGAAAATTACGGTTTCGGTGGCATCGCACTTCATGGGTACTATCGGTTAAACAATCAGGATGACCAATATTTTCCCACCAAAGGAACAAAAATGGAGGCCTCGTTTAAACGGGTTTTTAAGCCCATATCCAAATACCGGATTAAAGGAGATCAGACCCTGGATGAACAAATCTTTAGTTTGAACCTTCAACCCTTTAACGCTTTCAATTTTAATCTGGATCATTATTTTAAAATTTCGCGCCGCCTATCCTTAAAGCTGGGCACTGCTGCGGGACTTGCTTCAACCGGTACGCCTGTTACCAATAATTACACCCTTGGTGGTGTGATGCACGACGAAAAGCTGAATTACGAAACAATGGCCGGTTTTCAGTCGGGTGAACGCATAGTCCCAAACTTTTTAAAGGCCAATGGCGGCATGGATTTCCGGATTCTCTCAAGGGTATTTTTGACTTTGGACGCCAGTATAACCCATACTTCCGAAAAAGTCCATAAGATGTATTCATCTTTCATTGATTCCAATTGGAATGATTATCTGAAGGGCTACGCCGTGGGTTTACGGCTCAATTCAGGTCTTGGACCCCTGGTAGTAATGGTAGGCGACAACAACATCGATCAGAAACCCCG
>JAGXLC010000241.1 GCA_018334875.1 Bacteroidales bacterium
GGTAAATCATTTGAATGCAGGAACAACGATATTCTGAACTGTGGTTGTGCAAAAATTATTATTTCCGGGGATGTCCGTAAAAAAATCTCCAGCCGTTACAACGACTGTTTGTGCGTGCAATGCCTTAAAGATTTTGGAGGCATACCCGTGGAAGAAAATACCTGAATACAATATGAAACAGGAAATCAACAAATTCAGGACCGCTTTGATGTTCTTTACCCGAATCCCGGTGGGAGAGATAGAATATTCGCAGGAATACCTCAACCACAGCAACAAATACCTGCCGGTTATCGGATGGATGGTGGGAGGCCTTTCAGCATTGGGCTTCATGTTGCTCAACCCCATCTTACCGGTTGAAATAGCTGTTGTTTTAAGCATGGCCATTTCCATATTGCTTACAGGAGCCTTTCACGAAGATGGTTTTGCCGACGTGTGCGATGGTTTCGGTGGAGGATGGACCAAAGAAAAAATCCTGGAGATCATGAAAGATTCCCGGATCGGGGCTTTCGGTGTGATCGGCCTGGTTATGCTTATGCTTACCAAATTTTTGTCAATGAGCCAAATTCCTGTATCCATTTTGCCCGCAGCCCTTATTACAGGCCATACTTTCAGCAGGTACAGCGCCGTCTTACTGATCTTCACCCACAAGTATGTCCGCGATGACCATACCGGTAAATCCAAACCCATTGGCAAAGAGCTCAACCGCCCTGAACTGATTTTCGCTTCAATAACTGCCCTCCTTCCATTCTTATTTTTCCCCCATTTTGGCTTTCTCCTGATCATTCCGGTTATTCTGCTGATAAAACATGTCTATGCCCGATACATCAAAAAATGGATCGGCGGATACACAGGTGACTGCCTGGGAGCTTTACAACAGATCACTGAAACATCTTTTTATATTTTTGTTATCCTATATGTGGAAATCCAAAATTCAATAATATGAACATTTACCTTATCAGACACTCAAAACCGGATGTTCCCGAGGGCACTTTCTACGGACAATCGGACGTGGATGTAACGAAGGCGGAATTTGAACAAACGGTAGCCCGGATCCGGAAAAAAATAGATTTTACAGAAATTGAAACCATATATACCAGCCCGCTTAAAAGATGCTCCCTTCTGGCCCATACCATTAAGCCGGATCATTCAACCATTCATACCGATAACAGAATCATGGAACTTGACTTCGGAGCGTGGGAGCTACAGAAATGGGACAAGATCGACCCAAAAGCACTTGGACAATGGATCAATGATTTTGTGTATGCTCCGACTCCCGGTGGGGAAAGCCATATGGATCTTTATAAAAGAGTGGCCGGGTTTTGGGATGAAACCATCCAAAACTCCAATGGTCCTATGGCCGTGGTAACGCATGGAGGTGTGATTAAATCGATATTTAGCAGAATTTTAGAGACGCCCCTCAATAAAAGCTATTCCATAAAAGTGCACTATGGCGAATTGATCTCAACCCAATATTTTGGGGAAAATCAGTACGAGATTGAATTTCTAACTTCACCGGAATAATGGCAAAAACCATTTTCATAACAGGCGGAAGAAGAAGCGGCAAGAGCAATTATGCAAAAAATCTGGCCCTCAGAAAAACAGATGTCCCCGTTTTTCTTGCGACCTCCAGAGTATGGGATGAGGATCACAAGGAACGGATAGAAAAACACCGGCTGGATAGAAGTGACAATTGGACAACCATTGAAGAAGAAAAGTACCTCAGCAGACATCAGTTTGACAGCCAAACAGTGGTTTTAGACTGTATTACACTGTGGCTGACCAATTTCTTTTATGACAACAGCAATGATATTGAAACTTCATATAACGAGGCAAAATCGGAACTGGATGCCATTGCAAAGCAAAACGCTGAATTCATCATTGTTTCAAATGAGATTGGAATGGGAGGCCATCCCGATAATATGGTCCAGATGAAATTTGCCGATCTTCAGGGATGGGTAAATCAATACATAGCAGAGATGGCTGACGAAGCCTACCTTCTGGTTTCCGGTTTACCTTTAAAAATCAAATAATGGGTATTGAATAAAATGCCGTTACTTTAATCAAACTATGACGTGAACATGAAACTGAAATTCGATATTGACACACCCGATGCTTCCATAAAAAAAGGATTAAAAGAAAAGATCGACGGAAAAACCAAGCCTGTGGGTTCTCTGGGACGGCTGGAAGAAGTGGCCATGCAGATCGGCACCATTCAGCAAACCCTTCACCCCGAACTGAACCATCCGACTATAGTGGTTTTTGCAGCGGATCATGGCATCGCCGGAGAAGGGGTCAGTGCTTATCCCCAGGAAGTAACCAGACAAATGGTCATCAATTTTGTGAAAGGCGGAGCTGCCATCAACGTATTTGCCGGTCAAAACGGAATTCATCTCAAGATAGTAGATGCCGGAGTAATGAGAGCCTTTGAAAGTTCCATCAGAGACCAGCTTATTGATTATAAAATAGGTGAGGGGACAAAAAGTTTCCTGGAAGGCCCGGCAATGAGAGAAGAACAGTGTGAGCAGGCAATAGAAAAAGGAAGGGAATGCGTTCAAAATTTACACCGAGATGGAGTGAATGTGGTGGGTTTCGGAGAAATGGGCATCGGCAATACCTCCTCCTCTGCCCTACTCATGCATCTGTTGACAGGCTTCCCTTTGGAAACCTGCATCGGAAGAGGTACCGGTCTGGATGACGAAGGACTGCAAAGAAAAACAGAACTCCTTACCCGGAGTCTCTCTCATTGCAAATCCAGTGATTCCGAAGTGGAAATCCTTGCCCGTTACGGAGGTTTTGAAACCGCCATGATGACCGGCGCTTTTCTGCAGGCTGCAGAAAACAAAATGACCATACTGGTGGATGGTTTTAATACCACCGTGGCGCTCTTGCTGGCATATAAGCTTTACCCGGCAATACTGGATTATTGTATCTTCTCTCATCAATCGGGAGAGAAGGGGCATGCAAAATTACTGGAATATCTGGGAGCAATGCCATTGCTCAATATGGATATGCGATTGGGAGAAGGAACAGGTGTTGCGGTTGCCTATCCCATTATCCGGTCTGCCGTAAATTTTCTCAATGATATGGCCTCTTTTGAAAATGCCGAAGTATTAAACAGTAAAATAAAAATGTAACCATGAATAAGAAAATTGCTTTAATTGTTGCAGCAATCATATTGATATTTTCCGGTTCCTGCAACACTGAACAGCCAGAAAACAACGCCTCAAAAGATGAGGGTTTGCGCATTGTATCACTGACCCCCTCTATTACAAAGCAATTGATCCTTCTAGGCGTAGAAGATGATGTGGTCGGGCATACTTCATACTGCCCGGAAGAAAAGCTCAAAAACAGCGAGTTGGTAGCCTCTGCAACGGAAGTAAACATTGAAAAAATTGCCACACTGGAGCCCGACCTCGTTCTGGCAAGCACACTCACCAAAGAAAAAGTCATTAATAACCTCAGAAAACTTGATATTACGGTAAAATATCTGGAAATGCCCAAATCTTTCGAAGCCATTTGCAGGCAGATGAATACAATCGGTGAGCTGGCCGGCAGGGCAGACAAAGCTTCGACGATTGTCAAAAAACAAAGAGAAAAGCTGGATTCATTGCGAAATACAATTCCAAAGGGCAAAAAACTTAAATTTTTTATAGAAATCGGGGCTGATCCCTTGTTTGCAGCTACTTCAAATTCATTTATGCATGATTATATCCGTTATGCCAACGGAAAAAATATAGCAGCAGACCTTAAAACCGGAACCATATCCAGAGAAAGGGTTATTGCTGAAAATCCTGATGTGATCATAATTGTAACCATGGGGGTTGTTGGAAAAGAAGAAAAAGAAACATGGCAGGAATACCCCAATCTGAAAGCTTCAAAAAACAACAACATCTTCACCATTGATGCCGATCAGGCTTCCAGCCCAACTCCTGTTTCTTTTATAGAAGTGTTGGGAAAGATCATTGAATTGGTATATCATTAAATCAAATATTAAATCTCATATTTAACCCTTTATTACAATGCAACAAGGTTTGATACATATTTATACCGGAGACGGAAAAGGTAAGACAACGAGTGCTGTTGGTTTAAGCATAAGAGCGCTTGGCCATGGGCTAAAGGTTTGTTATGCATATTTTCATAAAGAACCGGAAAAATACGGTTATACGGAAATCTCCACACTAAAAAAACTGGGTGCCGAAGTGCACGGTATTGCCGAAGGCCACCCTTTCTTTGATAAAAAAATTGATAATGAAGAGCACGCTGCTCTGACAAACAAACAGTTTGTAAAACTTAGCGAGCGGATAAAGGATCATAAGTTTGATCTGTTAATACTGGACGAGGTGCTTGCTTCGCTTAGCAGTGGCTTTCTGGCAGAAGAAACGTTGGTGGAGTTCATTAAAAATTGCCCGCCGGAACTGGAAGTGGTATTAACCGGCAGAGGAGCAACCGATAAACTGATTGAGATGGCTGATTATGTCAGCAGAATTGAAAAGGTAAAACATCCATTCGATAGAAATATTAATGCACGTGAAGGAATCGAATACTAAAAGCATAAGAAACAAGTATCTTTTTTGGATTTTTTCGGTAGCCGCATTGCTGCTCATTCTGATCAGCGCCCTGCTGCTTTCTCTCACAATGGGTGAAATAGACATTTCCGTCTTCGATTTGCCAAAATATATAGGAAAACAGGGAGACAGTGTCATCTATTCCATTATGAACAAGATCAGGTTGCCGCGAACCCTTCTCGGGCTGGCTGTAGGAGGTTCGCTAAGTCTTTCCGGGGTTATATTGCAGGGAATTTACCGTAATCCTCTGGTTGAACCGTATACGCTTGGAATTTCAGGTGGCGGGGCGCTAGGCGTTTCAATCATCATTGTGTTTGGGCTGCACCGCGTTATAGGCAGTTTCATGATGCCCCTTGCCGGATTTGCAGGAGCCCTGCTCACGATCTTTCTCGTGTATAGTTTAAGCCTGCGCAATGGAAAAATCCAGATTCAAAACATGCTTCTTATAGGGGTAATGATCAGCTTTATTGTATCCTCGGCCATGATGCTTCTGATGGCCATTACCACGGCCGAAAACCTGCAGGGCATTATATTCTGGATGATGGGCTCTCTTGACGAGACCAATACCCTGTTGATTCATGTTACATTATGGGTTTCTGTAATAGGATTGGGCATCACGTATCTCTTTGCACAACCCCTTAATGCACTTCGTTTGGGTGAAACCAAAGCCAAACATTTGGGTATTAACACGGAAATCACCATACGGATTCTTTTTATACTGGCATCCCTTATGACAGGCATGTGCGTTGCCATTTCCGGAGTCATCGGTTTCGTTGGCCTGATCATACCCCATTTGATGCGCCTGATCGTGGGCACGGATTACAGAATATTGTTAATAAGTTCATTCCTGGGCGGAGGAGCTTTTCTGATTTTTTCGGATCTGGTTGCCCGCACCATCATTGCTCCAAATGAACTGCCGATAGGAGTCATTACAGGAATTATAGGGGGCACGGTTTTCGTGGTGGTATTGAGCAGAACACGAATGAAATTGTTATAAAAAGATCAATATGCTTCAAATAGAGCATCTAAAATGTGGTTACGGAAATAAATTTTATATATCTGATATCACATTCCATGTAGCCAAAGGTGAGTTTGCTGGCATCATCGGTCCCAACGGATCGGGGAAAACCACCCTGTTCCGGGGCATTACCGCCGAACTTCCGGTAGAAACAGGTACATTACTACTCGACGGCCAGGATTTAACCAAAATGAGAAATAAAGACCGGGCCAGGAATATAGCCATCGTCACTCAGGAAATTGAAGAGTCCGGGATAACCATGGAAGATTATGTGCTGATGGGACGAATGCCTTACAGAAGCACTTTTCAGTTTTTCGAGTCAGCAGAAGATTATGCAATAGCTCATAAATATCTGAAATTAACCGGCATTTTCAACCTGAAGGATAAATACATGTATCAGCTCAGCGGAGGAGAAAAGCAACTGGCTGCCATAGCACGGGCTTTAACACAAGAACCGAAACTGCTTCTTCTGGACGAACCCACCTCCCATCTGGATATTACCCATCAGGTGCAGGTATTGAATTTGATTCAGCGGTTGAATACCGAAATGGGATTGACGGTATTGATGATCATTCACGAGCTGAACCTGGCGGGAGAATACTGTGACAACCTGGTGATGCTGAACAACGGCAGGATCCATATTACAGGCAAGCCCGAAAAAGTGTTGAATTATAAAACCATAGAGGAAGTATACAACACCGTTGTGATCACTAAAACCAATCCACTATCAAAAAAACCTGTGGTATTTCTGGTTTCGG
>JAGXLC010000242.1 GCA_018334875.1 Bacteroidales bacterium
GGATGGATATATCTTATGATTTTGCCGGTTTTCAGACCGAACGCAAATACCCTACAAAAAGCGCCTGGTCAATTTACGGGCAGGCAACCCGTCTGGTGCCGACAATGCCTGCATTCTGGCCCAACGGCAAACCCGGACCGGATATCGAATACGGAGACAACCCGGTTGTGACTTCTACCTTCGAAACGGGCCACGACGATGAAAAACATTACAAAACGCAGAATACACTGAGGCTGCAGCTTAATCCGCTGGAGAATCTTGATGTGGAAGCAAGGTATTCTTACGATGTGGACAACCGGTATGATTGGCGTTTCCAGAAGCCCTGGATATTGTATTTCCCCGACTGGGATACTGCTGAGGATACCGACGGGGACGGATTCATTGATGATATGGAGCTCATCCCCCAGGAAAGGGGTACCGAAGCGCCCAACCAAACCGAAGAGTACCATCGGGACCTGAGAGAGCAGGCCAATATAAGCGTAAGCTATGAACGTGATTTTGGCGATCACTACCTCAGCCTGTTTGGCTCTGTTGAACAGTTGAATGACGACGGAAACTACATTTCAGCCTATCGCAACTACTATATCTCCGACAAGGTGCAAACACTAAATGCCGGCGGTGAAAAAGAGAAAGACAATTCGGGTAGCCGCTGGATCTATTCCCGTAGATCGTTCATCGGCCGTGCCAGCTACAATTACCAGGAAAAGTACCTGGCTGAATTTACTTTCCGCCGGGATGGTTCCCTGAAATATCCTCCCGACAGCCGATGGGGTAACTTCCCCTCTTTTATGTTGGGCTGGAGAGCATCCGAAGAGAATTTCTGGCAGGAAAGCCTCCCCTTTATCAACTACTTTAAACTGAGAGCCAGTTACGGTAAAATGGGGATGGATCCGGGTAGTCCATTTCAGTACCTGAATAAATACAGCATAGGATCAGGAGTGGCATTTAGTACAGCAAAAGAGGTTGAATCCATTGTTTACCAGGAAGGCGTTGCCAACCCTAACATCACATGGGAAAAGGAAACTTCTTATAACGTAGGGTTTGAATCCCAGTTCCTGGATAATACTTTCAGCCTGGATGTTGACCTGTTTTATAAAAAGCGGTCGGATATTTTGACCAGCAGAAATGCTTCTGTTCCTCAATTTACCGGATTGGCTCTTCCCGATGAGAACATTGCCGAAGTGGACAACCGCGGATTTGAGATCCAGGCCGGTTACAACGAGGAGTTGGGACAGGATTTCAGTTTCAGTCTGAGAGGAAACATCAGTTATAACAAAAATGAGGTGATTTTTATGGATGAACCGAAAAGGTCGGTACCCTGGCAGGAGCGGGAAGGAAAACCTTATGGGGTGACCCTGATGTATGAAGCCATAGGTGTATTTGAAGACTGGGAGGAAGTGAATAATTATCCAAGCCATCCGGAAGCCAAACCCGGTGACATCAAATTAAAAGATGTTGATGGAGATGGAGAGATCACTGATGACGATATGATTTTGAGGGACCGAACAGAATCTCCCAGAACATTTTATGGAGTGACGCTTGATATGGCTTATAAAAACTGGAACCTCTCCATGCATGTTCAGGGTCAGGGAACCTATTACCAGCAGCATACCACTGATGGTCGCCGCGGGGAAGCCGGCAACTATTTCGGATGGAACTATGACAACCGCTGGACTCAGGGCAACCTCCCGGGCGTTGAGGCTAATACAGATACCGATGTGCCCAGGGCCAGGAACCGTGGTGATCAGTATTGGACATGGTGGAGAAGAAACAATACCTACTGGTGGGACAGCATGGCATATGCCCGCTTGAAACAGGCATCGCTTTCCTATAGTGTTCCTGAAGAGGCATTTGGTGGTATAGGTCTTAGCAGCGCAAGAATTTTTATAAGGGGCAATAACCTCTTTTTGATATACAGTGCTCAGGATAAGTTCGACCCCGAAGTGGGTAATCCGATGACCTATCCTCCGACAAGAACCATTGCCATGGGTGTAAATCTTACGTTCTAAATCATATAAATTGTGAATCTAATAAAATCAACTGATATGAATCATATAAAAAAGATATTGGGATATATAACGGCAGGGGTGATGTTGTTTATGATGCCTACATCATGTGAACAAGATCCCCTTGACCGGGAAGCCGTAAGCTCATTTACCGAAGAATCGGTATTTGATGACATTAATTTGACTAAGTCTTATCTGGGTGACTGTTACAACAACATAGGGGGTCCCGCCGGCTGGACCGGACAATTGGGATTGCTTGAAGATCTGCTTTCTTCAGCTACCGATGAAGCCCTATGTATTCACCGGCCAGGGGCGTATACCTGGTCAAAGGGTACTTTGGCTCCCGATGAACTGGGCCATTGGGGCAGCAATCGATTTGGTGCGTATAATTGGGAATTAATTTACGATAACATCAAGAATGTTAATGTGCTGCTTGCCAATATAGATGATGTTCCCACTGAAACTTCAACGGAAGAAGATCTTAAGGAACGTATGAAAGGAGAAGCTTATTTCATTAGGGCCTTTGAATATACAAATCTGTTGCGCACTTATGGAGGTGGAATCCTGGTGGAGGAGCCCTTTGAACTGGGTGAAGATTACTCAGGAATTAAAAGATCCTCTTTGGCTGAAACGAGGGATTTCATCCTTTCTGATATTGAAAATGCCATCGATCTTTTACCCCAGAGAGGCGGTATTGAGCAGGGACGTGCCACTCAGGGTGCTGCCGCTGCTTTGAAAGTTAGACTGCTTACATTTTGTGCCAGTGATCTGGTCAATGGGGGATATGAATCCAGTAATCCCCTGGTTTCCTTCCAGGAAGGCTCACAGCAGCAGCGATGGGAAGCTGCACAGTCCGCTGCCGAGTCATTCATTAATGGTGACTATGGAAACTATGGTTTGACCGGTACCACGGAGGATCCCCCGGAAGATATGACTGAAGAACAAATTCAGGAATATGCCGACAACTTCCACAGCGTTTTTTTACAAAAAGGAGAATGGAACGAGGAGTTAATCTGGGGGGTTCAGTACAACCAGGAAAAAGGGAATTATATGCTGGCAAATTTATGGCATGGTCCCAATGGATATAACAACTGGGGAAACAACAATCCACAGGAGCCGTTTGTTCGATCATTTGAAATGGCGGATGGCAGTGAATTTGATTGGGATGGCCCCGCTTCCGTGGATAATGAAAACGTAAGAGAAGCCACAGCTTCTGAACTGGAAAACAATCCCTATCTGGATCCGTATTATAGGCGTGAGCCCCGTTTTTATGCTTCTGTACTTTACCACGGTGCTCCCTGGCAGGATCGTTCCAAAGGACCCGCTGTTGTTGAAAGCGGTTATTTTGTAGAAGCAGGAGCTGATCATACAAATGACGATGCTGTAACCGCCGGAATGGATACCCGACAAGGTGAGGTTGAACCCTGGAACGGCACCAAAACCGGATATTACCTCAAAAAGTTCCTTGATCCCGAGATTCAGGGGCAGTACAACAACAATGAACAAGCCTGGCCTGAATTCAGATATGCCGAAATATTGCTGGATTATGCAGAAGCCAGCATTGAACTGGGAGAAATACAGAATGGCATCGAGGCTGTGAACAAAGTAAGAAATCGTGCCGGCTTGCCCGATAGACCGACAGGTGTTGGTCAGGACCAGGCCATGGAGTTTGTCCGCCACGAAAGAAAGATTGAATTTTTCGGTGAGGAAAAGCGTTGGTTTGACATACGCCGCTGGATGATTGCCGGTGAAGTCCTGCACGACGTACATGTAATGAACGTCTATGAGTGGGAAGATGGTAAGATGAGATGGGCGTATTCTCCATCTACAATTCAGGATGCACGGGAATGGAAAGAAAGCGCTTATTGGTTGCCAATTCCTTATGACGAAATGCAAAGAGCACCGCAGCTCACCCAGAATCCGAATTATTAATGCGGATATTGATTTGAATAAAAAAACCGATCCCAAGCCGGGATCGGTTTTTTTAGGAAAACCAGGTCTTATTACAGACCTTAGGCTATTATAAGTAATATAAAGAAGACACGACTAAAATTAAAAAAGCAAGAATTTGACTGGTAAGGTACTAAATAATCAACCACCACTAAATTTTTACAACTATGGAACACAAAAACAAACAAACCAGGAGAGAATTTCTCACAAAAAGTGCGCTTGGAGTTGCCGGAATGGCACTAACCGCCAACTGGCTTTCTTCATGCAGCAGAGGAACCAAGGCAGAACTCAGTCTTCCCCCGCTTTTAAATGAGGCACCTGATGGCGAGCCCTTGAAGGCAGGCCTGATAGGCTGCGGCGGCAGAGGTACTGGCGCTGCCATCAATTTCATCAACGCGGGCCCCAATCTGGAATTAGCCGCCATGGGCGATGTTTTTGAAGATAAAATGGCAGATAGTCGTAAGCGAATTAAAGAACAAACCGAACAAGAGGTCCCCGATAATCGGTGTTTCATTGGATTCGACGCCTATCAAAAGGTGATCGACTCGGATGTGGACATAGTAATTCTTGCCACTCCACCGTATTTCAGACCCCTGCACTTTGCTGCCTGCGTGGATGCCCATAAGCATGTTTTCATGGAAAAGCCCCTGGCAGTTGACCCGGTAGGAGCCCGTTCAATCATTAGCTCCTCGAAAAGAGCCGATGATCTCGGACTGACTGTTATTACCGGAACCCAGCGCCACCACCAGGAAAGCTACATTGAAGCCTATAAACGCATCATGCGTGGCGAAATAGGTGATATAGTCGGGGCAAACTGTTACTGGAACAGCGGCCAGCTTTGGTATCGGGAGAGAAAACCCGAGTGGAGCGATATGGAGTTCATGCTACGGGACTGGGTTAACTGGGCCTGGCTCTCAGGCGATCACATCACCGAGCAGCATGTGCACAACATCGATGTCATCAACTGGTTCATGGGCGGAAAATTTCCTCAGCGAGCCGTTGGTTTTGGCTCCAGACACCGCAGGGTTACCGGCGATCAGTACGACAATTTCAGCGTAGATTTTGTATATGAGGGAGACATTCACATGCATAGCATGTGCCGGCAGATAGACGGCTGCGTAAATGATGTTTCGGAATTTGTACGCGGTACAAAAGGTTATTCCGACTGCACCAGCTACATAGCCCGACCGGACGGTGAAAATATCTGGTCCTACGAGAAATCCGAAGATGTAAACAGCCCCTACCTGCAGGAGCACATTCACCTGGTAACCTCTATTCGGAGAGACGAACCCGTTAACGAGGCTGAATTTACAGCCAAATCAACGCTTTGCGCCATAATGGGTAGGATTTCTGCATACACGGGAGAAGAAGTCACCTGGGATGAGATGATGAAGTCGAGCCTCCGGTTGGGTCCCGAAGGAGGCCCTGAGTCCGTAACTTCTATGGGTTCCAGTGATCTGGTTAATAATGAAGTTCCGGTACCCGGTTCGGAAGAATAAATGGGAAGCCATTTCTAAATGATCCATTTATGAGTTTGTTCTAAAAAGGCGCTAAGCGGCTTATTTGGCAAAATACCAAGAAATTATCATTATGATTAATAGATATCTGTAAGAGCCGCTTGGCGCCATATCAATCATATTTTATCTTTTTATACCGGATTCATTTATTTTATAAATAAAAACCAATACCATTATGAAAAAAATTGTAGTCGTAGCCCTTATGGCCGTGTTCACCGTCGCGGTGTGCTTTGTTATTCTCGGTTCCGTCTCGGTGGAGTTAATGAATGATCTGGGCATCAAAGAAGATGCCTTTGGCTCACTGGTCATGGCCTTGTTTCTGACCAGTTGTATCGTCCAGCTTTTCCTCGGCCCCCTGGTAGATAAATTCGGCCACAAACCCCTGGCCATCTTTGGATTTGCCCTGGTGGCGGCAAGCATGTTTTTGCTGGCCTTTGCCACGAGCTATGCCCTGGCCATGCTGGCCAGTATCCTGCTGGGTATAGGGGCCATGTCCCTCAATACAGTAGGCAATACCCTTATCCCGGCAGTGCTTTATAAGGGGGAAGACCCCGCCCGCGCCAGCAACTTTGGCAATGTTTTCTTTGGCGTAGGCTATGTACTGACCCCGCTGCTTTTTACCCTTTTTTTACAAAGCCTCAGCTACAGCGGCGCCGTGTCCATTATGGGGGCAATAGTGGTCGGTTTTTTTATTGTATCCCTGACCACGAGCTATCCCCATATAGCCAGCGGATTTAGGTTGTCCATGGCTGTTGACCTCCTTAAGAAATCCGCGGTATTGATTGGTGTTTTGGCCCTGTTTTTCTATATGTCCCTTGAAATCACCATGACCACCTGGGGTAAGCCGCTTATGACAGAACTTTT
>JAGXLC010000243.1 GCA_018334875.1 Bacteroidales bacterium
GAGGAAGTCAGTTATCCGGGCTATTGCCCCGCTAATATTAATCAAGTGGTGTTCATCATTAGGGATGTACTTTATTAATAGATGAGTTATATATTATTATTGATGAAATTCTACTTTTATTTTCTTATCATTGCTTAACCATTCAATCAGGAAATATGAAATCCCATAAAAAATTTAGCCGACTTTATGCTATTGTTTTAATTTTAATCGCAGCGAATGTATTTACAGCCTGCAAAGATTCGAAACCGGAGAAAAACTACAAGCCAACCTGGGAATCCCTTGCCACCCATCCTGTGCCGCAGTGGTACCAGGATGCCAAGTTCGGGATTTTTATTCACTGGGGCGTGTATTCAGTACCTGCTTATCATGAGTGGTATGTGGAATTTATAAGCCCCAAATCAAGCTTTGGACGAAACCTGGGCGGTCCGCCTTATACTGCAGCCCAGGGCAACTTTTCCGACAGCGTTTTTCATGCCAACATCCGGGAAGATGCCAATAAGTATCACCGCAAAAATTACGGGGTAGATTTTGCCTATGATGAGTTCATCCCCATGTTCAAAGCCGAAAATTATGATCCTGCCTCATGGGCAGACCTTTTTAAACAGGCCGGAGCCAGATACGTGGTGATGACTGCCAAACACGGGGATGAATTTGCGCTCTGGCCCTCTGAATATACCGATCGCAATGCCGGGGATATGGGTCCTCAACGTGATCTGGTAGGTGACCTTACTAGTGCGGTGCGTGCAGAAGGGATGAAGATGGGCCTGTACCACAATACCACCTACTCCTTCTGGGATGAGCGCTACCCCAACAAAGAGTGGGTGGAATACATGAACAATACGGTTAAGGAACTGGTGGACCGGTATCATCCCGATATTCTCTGGGGAGATGTAGTAATAGGTCCTGCCAGGGACGATAAAGGAAAGCCGCTTGGCGCTGAGCATTGGAACAGCAAGGAAGTGATTGCCTATTTCTATAACCATTCGGAAAACCCCGATGAGGTTCTGACCAATGACCGATGGGGCTTAGACACCTCTGTTGAGGTGGACTCCAAAAAAGCCCTTTCCCGTTCTGTGTGGACTTCCCATGCAAACCGCTGGAACACGGGCGGAGGTGCATTGCTGGGTGATTTCCAGACCCCGGAACGCCGGAATATCACTGAGATTTTTGATCATCCCTGGGAAACCTGCGACGCGCTGGATCCCACTTCCTGGGGATACAACCGGCAAACCCCGGAGGAAGAATATATGAGCACCAATGAGCTGGTGGATTACCTGGCCGATATTGTAAGCAAGGGAGGCAATCTGCTTATCAATATAGGTCCAAAAGCGGATGGTGCCATCCCTGAAGTGATGAAGGATCGCCTGCGGGGTGTGGGCAACTGGCTTTCGGAGAACGGAGAAGCCATTTATGGAACCACCCCCTGGTCGGTATATGGAGAAGGTCCCACCAAAAAGGAAGTGGGATCCTGGGGCAGAGAGAAGGGAGAATACCGGTTTCAACCCGGCGATGTCCGGTTCACAAGAAAAGGCAATACCCTTTATGCCATCCTGCTGGAATGGCCGGGAGATGAAATCACCCTGAATTTCCTGAAAAAGGTAAATGTCAGTCATATATCCCTCCTCGGCTCAGATGAAGAAATCCATTGGGAAAAAACAAGCGATGACATTACAGTTTTTCTGCCGTCTGAACCGGTTTCCTCCTATGCCAATACGCTCAGGCTGGAATGTGAAGCTTTGTAATACACGCAAAAAACATTATTTTTATAACCTGAACTTAAAAATCATTGTTCCTGATTGAAACATTTAAAATTCTCTACTAATGAAACGATTTGCATTTAAAATGAAACTGAAACCCGGTTGCAAAGAGGAGTATATAAAGCGCCACAATGAAATCTGGCCGGAACTGAAGCAGTTGTTAAAAGAATCCGGTGTTTACGATTATTCGATCTTTTTAGACGAAGAAACCAACACGCTTTTCGCTGTGCAAAAGCAAGCCGGTGAAAGCTCTTCACAGGATCTGGGGGATAATCCAGTTGTAAAAAAATGGTGGGATTATATGGCAGACCTCTATGAGACCAACCCCGACAATTCTCCGGTGAGCATTCCTTTGGAAGAAGTTTTTCATATGGACTAAATTAATCTAACTAATGCAGATAAACTAGAACTTAGCGTAGCGATATTACGAACGTAGTGAGTAAATACTAATTTCGAAATTACCTGACTGCCGGCAAGGCAGGGATATTAGAATTTCATTTTCTGCCAAAAAATACACTAAAAAGTAAGTTACTAAAAATCTAAAAGTTATGAAAGAAGCGTATATTGAAAAGTACTATGGGCTAAAGAAATTCCTGGTGGTATTTGTTGTTGTGATGATATCTCAGGCCATCCGTTCTAAGGCTTCGGAATCTGCTCAGCCTGATGATCCGCCGAATATTGTACTGATTATGGCTGATGACCTCGGCTACTCTGACCTGGGTTGTTATGGCGGGGAGATTGAAACCCCCAACCTGGACTCCCTGGCTGATAACGGGCTTCGTTTCACTGAGTTTTATAATGCCGGACGCTCCTGGCCTACCCGGGCTTCCATTCTTACCGGTTATTATCCACAGCAAGTCAATATAGACGGTGAGCGGGCAGCTTTCCCGAAATGGGGATCCATGATTCCCAGTCATCTGGATAAGGCGGGATACCGAAATTATCACAGCGGCAAATGGCATGTTCCGAATGTTAATGAGGTGACCGGCAGGGGAGGATTTGACCGTTCCTTTAATTGTACCTATACAGGCAGCCGCCACTTTACCCCAAAACCCGAAAATCTTTATCTGGATGATAAAAGTTTTAAAGAGTTACCCGATGTAACTCAAGGCAGCGATTACTATTCCACCAGCGCGATAACGGACTATTCCATTCAATTCCTCAAACAACATCAGAACCAGCATGCCGGTACACCCTTTTTTCTATATACGGCTTTCATTTCTCCACATTTTCCGCTTCAGGCTCCCCAGGAAGTGATTGACAAGTACCGCAGCCGTTATCTGGAGGGTTGGAACAAACTCAAACAAGAGCGCTATAAACGGCAAAAGGAGCTTGGTTTTGATCTCGGCGAGAACAGTCCTTTTGAATACATGGTAACCGCCCCGTGGAGCTGGCCCGAGCAGTGGCTGAAAGACAGCATACCCGGGGAGCTGCGTTATGCAAAGCCCTGGTATCAGCTTACCGAAAAGGAAAAGCACCTTCATGCCACCAAGATGGCCATCCATGCTGCCATGGTGGATGTCATCGACCGGGAAGTTGGCCGGATACTTGATCAGCTCAGAGCCATGGGAGAGGCTGAAAACACGCTGGTGATCTTTCTCTCCGATAACGGAGCCAGCGCCGAGCAGATCATCCGGGGTGACGGACACGATCCCGATGCCCCGCTCGGATCGGCCGGTTCTTACCTGTGCCTTGGACCGGGTTTTTCCACGGCCAGCAATACACCGCTTCGCCGCCATAAATTTTGGACCCATGAGGGAGGCATTAACACGCCCATGATTGCTCACTGGCCCGAGGGTATCGAAGCCAAAGGAGAATTTCGCCACGGCGTTGGTCATGTAGTTGATTTTCTCCCGACCTTTCTGGATCTGGCAGGAGTTGAGCCCCTAAAGGAACGGAACGGTTATGAGGCACCGCAAATGCCGGGCCGCAGTCTGGTCCCCCTGTTTAAAGAAAACAAGAAATGGGAGCGCGAAATTTACTTCAGTCACGGTGGTAATAACGCCCTGCGCCAGGGCAAGTGGAAAGCGGTGATCTCATCCGACATAGACGGTAGATGGCAGCTTTATAATATGCAAAAGGACCGCACCGAACTGAACAACCTGGCGGATGACTTTTACAACTTCGGAAATCCTTCCTGGAAAGAGAAACACCAGGAACGCCTCGAACAAATGAAAGCCCGCTGGGAGGAGCTGGATGAACTGTACCAGGAGCAGGGAAAGGTTGGACTGGATAATGAGGATGAATAGCCGGAGCAAAGATCAGTAAAAGTTGAGCCATTATTAAAGTAATGATTGGTTGATTGGATGATTGGGTGATTGGGTGATTGCCCGCAGCAGGCGGGCCTGTCCGCGCCTGGCGGGATTGAAGAAGCGTAGCGCTGATAGCTCAAGAAGTTTCATGTTTGATGTTTAAGGTTAGATATTGAAGTTTGCCTTCGCTTTAGTGGAAGTTTCAGTGTCATGCTTTTCAACAAATGACTACCAAATGACCAGCAATGACAACTTAATGACTCTTTGATTTTACTGATCCCTGGAGCTATTCGGGTTTGCCTGGCTGCCTTTTGCACATTGCCAACTGATTTTCAAATTCACGTCAAACATATTAATACAACTGAATGACTATTGAATATCTCTGCCAGCTGTAGCTACATCCCTTTGCCTTATTATGAATTTGCAGTTACAATAAGTACTCATGCTAATTGAAGCTATATGTCTTGCCAACTGCTCTTTGCCCCTTGCCAACTTTTTCCTCAAGCCTTAACCCTTTTCTGACAACCCAATGACCCAATCATCCAATCATCCAATCACTCAATCACCCAATCACCCAATCATCCAATCACCCAATCATTCTCTCTCCAGCACATCTTCCGAGGCCCTGTCTTCAAATTCGATCTCTTCGCCGGGTACAGAATCATCGAGATTTATAAACCCGGTTTCATCACCGGTTATGCGCAATTGGGGCTCGCCATTTTCCGGTTCAAGGGAAAGGTTCGTCAGATTTCCTTCAATGATGTCATCTATGATCAATGCCGGCCCGTTTTCAGCCTGTATGGATACATTCTCCAGTACCAGGTCCTTGGTACGCTGAAGGAGGGCACCCTCTTCCGCATTTTTAATATCAATATTTTTAAAAGTAATCCCTGTAAGCCATTTTTCAGGCATACCATAGGAATAGATGGCTTTTTTCGCCCCGTCAATTTTCACATCGGAGATATGGATGTCTCTGAAATGTGTAGCTACTCCCCGGCCGCCGTACTCGTTGGGGCAGATATAAATGGCATTGCCCACCATATCTTTCATTTCCACATCTTCAATGTAAATGTTCTTAACTACATTTCCCCGACCACGACCGCTCTTGATCTTAATACCGGCGGGCATTCCTTCAAAGGTCAGATTATAGGCATAAACATTCTCGATGCCACCCGAGACTTCGCTACCTATGGTAATGCCGCCATACACATGTTCGCCCTTGGCAGTGATATGACGGACCACGATGTTTTTGCTGGGAATACCGATACGGAGTCCGTCTTCATCCAGCCCCGATTTAATGGGAATGGCATCATCACCCACATTGAAGTGGTTGTATTCAATCAGCATGTTTTTACATCCGTCCGGGTTGATCCCATCGGTATTGGGCGAGTTGGAAGGTGCGTAGACTTCTATGCCGCGCACGATAACATTCTTGCAGTAAACGGGATGCACGTTCCACATGGGGGAGTTTCTCATGGTGATGCCTTCTACCAGAACGTTTTCTGCTTTCCAGGGTACCAGGAAGGTAGGTCGCATGCCTTCCACACCGCCTCCTTTGCCAAAGTTCTTTCTTCTGGGAAGACGATATTTGGCAGCCTCTTCCCGGCTACCTCCTCCGGTGGCCCATTCGTACCAGAATTCATCGCCGTTTCCGTCCAGGGTGCCCTGACCCGTGACGGCAAAGTTTTTTACCTCGGGTGCATATATCGGCGGACAGTAATTGTAGGCCTCTACCCCTTCGTGGCGCACTTTAACAAGAGGATAGTAGTCTTCAATGTCGGTGCTGAAGTGAACCGTTGCCCCTTTGGCAATCCTCAGGTTGATGTTGTCGTACAGTACACGTATAGGTCCTGTATGCCAGTCACCTGCCGGGAATAAGACTGTTCCTCCGCCCGCTTTGTGACAAGCCTCGATGGCCTTATGAATGGCTTCGGTATCTTTGTTTCCATCCTCACCATCCGGGTCAGCCCCGTAGTCTTGTATTTTGAAAGTCTGATCCGGAAATTGGGGTCGTTCCAGTTGCGGCATATCGAACGGCGCATCAATGGGCGCTATTTCTTTGGGTGCTTTAACCTGTCCGGTTACAACTCCTGATACAAGCAGCATTAGCAGGGTTAAAGCCAATGTACCCCGAAAAAGTTTTCTGAAATGCTCTTTCTCTGGAAACAGAAAGAGGTGCTCATAAATGTCACTTCTCTTGATATTCTGTAATGCAGTTGTTATGTTTTTGGATTTCATAAGGCTGTTGACTTTTTTGTTTTGTTAGCAAAGTTTTGTTTAAATTTAATATCCATTAAAAGAAAACGATATATT
>JAGXLC010000244.1 GCA_018334875.1 Bacteroidales bacterium
AAGGAAATCAATGATATCAATGGCGGTTCCCTTCGAACAGGAAATCAGAACAAAGGCTCAAAAAGATTAAAGCATATCCGGATTTATAACAGGAACCTGATGCATACGGAGGTAATCGGGAATCAAAATGCTTTCGAAGGGTATCATAAGCCTTTGTTGTTGAATGAGAAAATGAGTGAATGCCTGCCCGCCGAAACGAAGTGGAGGCGGGCCTGCCCGCACGCTGTCGCTGAAGCTTTAGCGTGAGCAACCGAAACGGAGTGAAGGCGGGCCTGCCCGCAGAAACGAAGTGGAGGCGGGATTGAATGATTGGTTGATTGAATGATTGACTGATTGGTTGATAAGATGATTGAAATTATACCAGCAATTTATTATATAATGGGAGGCTGTCCAAAAGAACCCGAAGGACATTTTGGACAGCCTCCAAATAAATTATTACTATTCCAGTCTTATTCTCCTACAACTCACGCGGCGGCTTCCCTTTCTGGAAATGCTGCTCAATCTCTTCAAGCGAATGACCCTTGGTTTCAGGGACCATCCGGTAAACAAATAAAATTCCTATAATAGCTATAATGGCATACACCAGAAAAGATCCTCCCGGGTTCGGTCCGGATTCTCCTGTAATGGCTATCTGATTGCCTTCTGCTGTAAGGGCAGACGCAAGAGATAAGAATGTGTTGGCCACCACAAAATTGGCCACCCAGTTAAAGAACAATGCCACACTCATTCCCAGTCCACGTACACGTGTGGGGAAAACCTCCGACATGATCAGATAACCAACGGGGCCCAGTGTGAGGGCAAAAAACGGAATGTAAATGACCATACTGCCAAAAGCTAACCACCTGAGTGAATCCCCGACACTTCCATGGAACAGGAACGAAAATCCAAGCACGAAAAGGGCAATGGCCATTCCTGCAAGACCAAGGTACAATAATGGTTTACGGCCCCATTTATCAATAAGGAACAGGGCAACAACCGTAAACACCACATTAACTATTCCAATGGGCAGGGCAGCCAGTATGGCATCGCCTTCAGCAACAAATCCGGCTTTTTGCAGTATCGTCGGAGAATAATAGATGACCGTATTGATACCGGTAACCTGCATCAATATAGCCATACCTATACCAATAATCAGAACGGGACGTACCCATTTGGCCAGCAATTCACTCCAGCCGGCCTTCTCTTCTTTTGCCAGACTTTCTTTAATCTCACCAACAACTTTGGAAGGATTCAGCTCGCCTATTTTACTGAGCACCTTATGGGCTTTATTCTCATAATTGGCACTCATCAGCCAGCGTGGAGTCTCGGGAAGGAAGATCATACCAATCCCCAGTATCAGAGCCGGGAAAAAGCCGATCATGAGCATCCACCGCCATCCTTCGCTGATGCCCCAGGCACTCCAGCCAGCCGGAAGATCGGAAAATCCAATATTGACCAGATAAGAAACCAGAATTCCCACAGTAATAGCAAGCTGATTGAGTGTAACCAATGTACCCCTGACTTTTGCCGGTGACATTTCGGAAATATAAAGGGGTACGGTATAAGAAGCTACTCCAATGGCAAGCCCCACAAGACCCCGGGCTACCAACAGAACAGTTACACCAGGTGCCAGAGCCGATAGTAAGGTTCCAACAGCATTAACTATGGCTGTAAAAATGATGATTTTCTTACGCCCATACAAATCCGTAAGGCGCCCGCTGGAAATGGCACCAATGGTTGCACCCACCAGCACAATGCTAACAATCCATTCCTGGATTCGCTCGGGCATCACTTCCTGCCCATTGGCCAATAGCACAGGATCCTGCTTTATATACAACAACGCACCCGAAATCACTCCGCTGTCGTAACCAAACAGCAACCCTCCGGTTGCAGCGATAATCGCAATAACAACTACAAATGCATTCGTCGTTTTCTGCTCCATACGTCTCCTTTTTATAATTGATTAAAAAATACTCCCGCCTCATTAACAGACACAGCCCGGAACCCTCCTTAATTTCCTTCTGCTCAATATCTGCCCGGATCAAATGCTTGTAAAAACGCCACAATATACTTTGGATTGAAGAAAGTTCAAAATTTTTAATCCATTCGTTTCAATCACCTATAGATCAATAAATATAAATACCATTTCGGAATACCACCAGCCATTCTTAAAATATTTCATATTCCAAACATTTGTTTATACTTTTATATGGATAAAAAACAGTCAGATATGATGAAGAAAACAGTTATCATGCTTTTAGCACTTTCTGCATTTCTAACGGAAATTTCCGGGCAAGAAGTAAAATCCTGATACATTTGCGCTTTTTTAGTCGGAAATCTTATCTATTCCTCAAAGGTCTCAACAATTGAAAGAAATGCTTCTCTACGGATATCGCCCGGATCCGGTTGTTTTTCCACAACCGGTTTGAGCATAAAACCAAAAGCATATTCCTGGTTTTGCACAAGCTCGTAGCGGCCATCGATATCCGAGATCCGGTGATCCAGATCTACGATCACATGATCGGTTTCCTCCAACTCATAAGGATGCTGAGCCTCATAAATGTTATCATGGTGATGCACACTAAAATTCAATGATGGCAATCCTATAAAAGCCAGCCCTTTTTCATCACCCCTGGTAAGCGTGGCCCATCGGGTATCGCATTTATTGCCGTGCTCCTGGGGCACAACAAATGGTACATATTGTTCTTCAACCCTTCCCGAATATATTCCATTTCGGACACTGGATTTTCGCCTGGGGTAAGATTCATGAGGACCCAGTCCATACCAGGACAACTGAGAAAAAGTTCCAGGCATTTGTAATTGCATTCCTACTTTGGGAAGGTTTTCCGGAACATTACCCTGGGGAGAAATTTTATTCTTCATCACGATGGTTCCATCGCCAAATATGTAATACCGATTTTCAGAAGAAAATCCATCCGATCTGCCGGGGAGGGCATGGAAATTGGTAATGATTACCCGTGCGAGCTGCGGTTTCAGCAGTTCTACCTCCACCCTCTTCTTGCTATGCGTCAGGGAATCCAGGCCCCTCCACTCTTCCTGTACCTGATGCGTATTCCAGTTGTGGATAATCGGTGCAAATAAATTGAGCCGCGGTCCCTGAGCGATGAGTGACCGGTCATCATATCTAAAGGAAGAGATGGTACCCTGGTTCTTATCAACAGTAAGGCTAAATTCCGAACCCTTAATATTGGTCTGATCAACCCCTTCAGTGATCAGAATTCTGGAGAGCGATTCCATATCCAAAGACTTAAAATCAGGAGCTTCATAGGGCAACTGGAATTGTTCCCAGGCCACTTCATGACCCTGCGAAGCCCATAGATTGTCTTCAGGAAGCACAAAGGCCAATTCCAGATGATATTCCGCACCGGCTTGCATTTCAGGCTTATCAAAAGGTATGGTAATCCTTGTACTTTCTCCCGGCGCCACATCCAAATCATTTAAAGCCCCTTGCTGAATGACACGGCCGTTTTCCCGGAGTGTCCATTGAGCCTGATATTTGTTTAAATTGGTAAAATTATAATGGTTGGTGACCTTCAGCATTCCCCTGGCTTTATCCTCTGGTTGAATGTCTATGCTTTGCGCACACTTCTTCAGTTCATACAGTTCGGGCTGTGGAATACGGTCCGGGAAAACCATGCCATTGATGCAAAAGTTGCGGTCATTGGGTTCATAACCATAATCCCCTCCATAAGCAAAAAAGGATTCGCCGTCTTCCGTTTCCTTTAGCAGGCCCTGATCAATCCAGTCCCAAATAAACCCTCCCTGAACAGTGGGGTATTTTCTGAATAACCTCCAGAATTCCTGAAGATTACTCCCTGCATTACCCATGGCATGTGCATATTCACCCACAATATAGGGCCGGTCATATTGCTTACGGCCCATTTCATCAATATCCTCAAATGAAGGATAGGAAGGGTTCCCAAGCATATCGAGACTCCAGTGGGTTTCTCCGTCCCGATAATATATCGGGCGTGTGGGTTCATTTTCTTTGATCCATCGGGCAATGGCCACATGATTGTCTCCCATGCCTGCTTCATTTCCAAGCGACCAGGCAATGATGCTGGGATGGTTTTTATCGCGTTCTACCATGCGGATGCCCCTTTCCATAAAGGCTTGTTTCCATAAAGAATCACGTGTAAAACGATCCCAGAAAGCATGGCTCTCAATATTGGCCTCATCAAACACATAAAGTCCATATTCATCGCACAGATCGTAAAACTCCGGATGATTGGGATAATGTGCCGTTCGGACTGCATTGATATTAAATTGCTTCATAAGCTGTACATCCATTTCCATCTCTTCGGTGGTAACATGACGCCCGCCAATGGGCGAATGATCGTGGCGGTTCATACCGTTCAACATAACAGCCTTTCCATTGACCAGCAACCGGCCATCTTTTATCTCTATCTCACGGAATCCGATGCGGTCGCTTTGCCATTCGAGCACATTCCCGTCCGCATCTTTCAGACTTAACAAAAGGGTATAAAGGTAGGGTTGTTCAGCCGACCACTTTTCAGGCCGCTCTACTTTTTCCCGAAGCTCGACAGTTTGCTCGTCTTCCGGCTTCAATTGGACTAATTCGCCGGTGGTACCAGCAAAGACCTCATCGCCTTGTGGATCATACAGGCTCATCTCCACCTGCAGTTCATCCATTTCAGAGCCTCCATGATGTTTTAAATCGACGGACAGATCCAGTGTGGCGTCTTCATATTGCTCATCCAGATCGGTACGGACATAAAAATCCCTCATATGAGCCTTTGGTGTGGAGTGAAGATAAACATCCCGGTAAATGCCACTGAAACGCCACATATCCTGATCCTCCAGGTAACTTCCGTCAGACCACCGGTAAACCTGCACGGCCAAAACATTTTCTCCCGGTTCCAGATAATCGGTGACATTGAATTCAGCAGGCGTCATGCTTCCCTGGCTGTATCCAACCTTTCTACCGTTCATCCAGACATAAAAAGCCGACTTAACCCCGTCAAAAGTGAGAAAAACTTCACGTTCTTCCCATCCATCCGGAACGTGAAATGTTCTGCGATAGGAACCAACAGGATTATAATCATGGGGGATAAACGGAGGATTCGCACGGTGACGGCTCCAGGGCTCTTTTACATTGGTATAGATCGGAGTTCCATACCCCTGCATCTGCCAGCATCCGGGAACAGAAACCTCATCCCAGCCGTCGGCTGAAAATCCACGCTCATAAAACCTTAAAACCCGTTCAGAAGGAGATCGCACCCAGTTAAATGTCCATTTTCCATTAAGCGATCTGAAAAATGCTGACTGGGTTCTGTCATCTTTTAAAGCCACAGATTTATCTCCATAAGATATTAGGGATGCATGTGCAGGTTCCTTGTTTTCAGCAATTATCGAAGGATCCTCCCAATCAGGCGGATTGATGGCGCGTGCCGTATTGACATTCAAAAAAATGGCTGTAAATACAAGCACCGCAACAAGAATAAAATGACTGATTTTCATAAATCATAAATTTTTTATTCATAAAATGATAGCCAATAAAAATAAGGAAAAAGTATGGCTCCCCCCAACGCAAAAACAAAAATCATCAGATAAGGCTCGCATGAGTTGATATCATTAGTCTACCGATTTATACAAAAGGAGATTGCCGTAAAAACCGGCAAAATATCAGGAAGAGGGCCGGGCCGCCACTGTAACGGCAGCTATACCCAAAAGAAGGGGCCGATATTTCACCGCCACGAACCCATATTCTTCCAGCAGGGTGGTTAATTCCTGCGGAGTATAAAAATTGCGGGCGGAATAAGCAAGGTAATGGTAAGCCCCTTTTGACCCGGAAACCTTTCCGCCAATGCCTGAAACAATATAATTCAAATACTGATGAAATAAGAAGCGCACCAAAGAAAGCCGTGGCTGGCTGCTTTCCACAATAACAAATTTTCCGCCGGGTTTGAGCGTGCGGTATATCTCCTTAAGATATAAGCCGGTATTGGGATTTTTAAAGGTTATGTTTCGAAAGGCAAAAGAAATGCCCACCACATCAAAACGCTCGCTTTCAAAGGGCATGGAAGCGGCATCGCCTTCAATGAATTCAACATTATCCAGACCATATCGTTCGGCCTTCTTCTGAGCTATTTTTAACATGGAACTGCTGAAATCATATCCTATGACACGGGTGTCGCTCAATCTTCGGGCAACCCTGACAGCCAGATCACCGGTTCCCGTCCCCACATCCATTACCTCCCGGGGATGCTCAGCAACAATTTCTTTTACAGCTTTCTTCCGCCACATTTCATCCAGCCGGAAGGTCAACAAGCGGTTCAAAAAATCGTAACGA
>JAGXLC010000245.1 GCA_018334875.1 Bacteroidales bacterium
GTCTTGAATACTATTCCTGCAGCCCATACAGTTACAGCTACCTTTGTCAGTACATAACTCACAAGTGAGATCAGTGATAAGACGGTCCTTGACCCTCCGCCATAGCGTTTTTCCAGAAATTCAGGCATGGTATAAACCATACTTCTTGAATAAAAAGGGACAAAAACCCAACCAAGAATCAGGATGAGCCATGAGTGCATTTCCCAATGAGCCATAGCCATACCACTTTCAGCTCCCGCACCGGCCAATCCGATTAAATGTTCGGAGCCGATATTGGAAGCAAAAATGGAGGCTCCTATAACAAACCAGCCGGCATTGCGTCCAGCAAGGAAATAATCAACAGATGTTTCTTCTTTCTGTTTGAGTACCCACCAAACAATACCAATTAGGGCAAGAAAGAAAATACCAAGTACAATCCAGTCAAGTGTTGCCATATATATTCATTTTAAAGTTTAGCCGGGTTTTCTAAACAATAATCTTCCTTATGATTGCAGGTGTAAATATAACACCTAATTTGGACAAGCCAAAACCAAACAGGATGCTTTCAAGGAATTTAATGTGTTTCCTTTTTGGCTTGTCCAAATTAATAAAAAAGAAACCATATTTCAGGCCAGGAACTATAAAAAAATCATATATGGATTTGGTTTTCCTGTCGGCTGTAAGTTTTAGTTTCTTCGGTTCCCCTACGAACGTTTCATAATACAATTTTAATGAACCTGGTATTTTTTCGCCCATCGCATCACGTTTGCAGGGGGCCTTTTGTTCCTCAGTTCATTGGCCATGTAATTCATATAGGGTACTACATGACTGAAAAAATGCTGATATCCTTCGCAAAGATAATTTAATCGTTTTTCGGGGACTCCGGTTTCGGTCACCCTGTTTTTGGGACATCCGCCCCGGCACATCTTTTTAAACTTACATTTGTTACATTTTTCGGGGAGGTTGTATTCTTTTCTCAGCCCGAAATTCATTTGCTTTTCGGATTTCATTAATTCCACCATGGGCGTTTCCATAATGTTGCCCAGGTAGTTTTCATGATAAACGAAGTGATCGCAGGAATACAGATCCCCGTTGAATTCCAGTACGGCAGCTTCTCCGCAGGTTCTGTCAAATACACACAAACCCGGATTCTGATTTACCCAGTTGGCAAGGGTGGTATCAAAAATCTGCACAAAATATTTACCAACATCCCGGGTAACCCATTCATCGAAGATGGTAGTCAGGAATTTACCATATTGCTTTGGGTTTACTGACCATTCGGTAACTTCAGACTTTCCCTGGAAATCCGGGGAAATCAGTTCTACCGGCGTATCCTCATCCGGGGCTGCATACTGTTCTACAATGGGTATGAACTGCATGAATTTGCTTTCAATGCCTTTCAGAAAACGGTAAACATCTCTGGGATAGTGACTGTTGTAGTCGTTTACAACCGATAACGTATTGAATTCTGCCCGGTGTTTCTTTAAAAGTTCAATCGCCTTCATCACATCATCGAAACTGCCCTGGCCATTTTTGTAACGGCGGTATTTGTCATGGATCCACTTAGGTCCGTCAATGGAGACTCCAACAAGAAATTCACTTTCGGCAAGAAACCGGGCCCAGTCCTCATCTATTTTGGTAGCGTTGGTCTGGAAGGAATTTTCAATGGTTTTATTGCCTTTGTATTTTTGTTGCAATTCAACCGCCTTTTTGTAGAAATCAATTCCCATTAGGGTAGGCTCTCCTCCCTGCCATACAAAATTGATGACCGGCGCTTTTTGACCCTGGATGTACTCTTTGATGAATGTTTCCAGAACTTTGTGTGACATCTTGAAGTTTTGAACCGACTCATACAGGTTCTTTTTTTCCAGATAATAGCAATAGGTACAGTTCAGATTACAAATGGGGCCAATGGGCTTGACCATGATATTGAACGCTGTGGTCTGGAACTTGCGGTGCGCATCTTTGAATGAAATATCCATAAGCTAAAGGATTATTAAGTTAAAAGATCAATGAGCATTTGACCTCTCGTATAAAAGTAAAACAATAAAAATGGCTTATAAAATTAAGCAAAAAATGCTGAATGGCCGAAGACACTCACACTATTTATACTCATTTTTGATATTTTAATCCTGCCTTTTTGTGTTGAAGTTTACAGTCATTATTGGATTGTAATAATTTCTCCTGATTTTTCCACCTTTATTTTAAATAAGTAATGATCTGCCTTTTGGCGAATGGTATATGTGATGTTTTCGCCTTCCACTTCAGGCCTTGAAATATTTACGGGCCACTTTACCTCGATTGTTCCGGTTCCGCCTGTTGTAATATGCAATGAATTGCTTTCAAGCTTCAGATTATCCAACCAGCAGGTACTGCTGATGACAGAAATACCGCTCCCTTTGTTGGGCAAGATAAATGCCTCCCGGCTGCTAAGAGAAGCCGGAAACTGAAACGGAATCTCTATGCGATTCCCATTAAGCTGGTATGCGTTGTTGATCACCCCGAGCAAGTTGTCGGAATTGAGTTTTACCTGATGTTCATAGTTTAAAGCGCTGCCGCTGAAAGCCACTAGCTTCCCGGATGCTTTTTTCCGGTTCACGGTGGTATAGATCTCGGGAGAATCCCCTACTTTACCAATATGCCGGGTTTGGCTGTACCTGATGTCATCCATTATTCTTTTGGCTTTATCCACGGTTTTTCCAACCTGTCTGCGCTGGTTGGAGTTCATTATCTCCAGGTTACCCCAAAATCCATAGCCCGCCGCAATCGATGAATTGACATTGTAACGCTGGGCAAAATACGGATGTTGGTTATGGGGATAGTTGGCATAGGTAAAAAGCTGCAACGGAATGATGCCGTTGAATTCATTGGGTATGCTCCGCATGGATTTCGCCCGGTAATGGGTGTAATCATTGTAGCTTGAGGCTCCATTGTTCATCCAGAAGAGTTTTCCTGCACTCATCATGGCTAATCCAGGCAAAGTCCTCCGGTTTTCAGTCAAATCAATCTCAATGGTTACATTGGGGTTGTACTCCATCAGCTCAACCATGGCTTTTTTAATATCTATAGGCAATTGATATCCGTAACGGGCAATGATTTCCTCTTGATCGGCATCTTCATCTCCATGGTGCAGTCCCGGTTTATCCGGGAAAAAGGTGTTGACGGCGTCCCACTTGAAAAACTGTACGCCATGGTCAATCAGCCATTTGCAGTCCTCAATGAACAAATCAGCGTAGTCGCTCACAAAATTAAAAACAGGTTTTCCCCATTGGGAAGCTACAGGCGTGCCGTCCTGATTACGTATTACCCATTCAGGATGAGCCTTAAAGCGTTTGGTATTTTTGTCAATCCCTACCGGATTTAACCAGGCGCCCATTTTCATATCGTATTTCTGAAGGGTATCGCGGATTGGGCCCAGCCCTTTATGCAGTCTTTCCGGGTGAGGCTTCCATACCCCGTGTTCAGTTTCCCATCCATCATCGAGTACAAATATCTCAACACCGAGTTCTGCCGCATTTCTTATTTCTTTGTAGATACGCTCATAGGTTAGAATGCTTCTTGTTTGATCACCCGGCACGTTGCGTTGCATACCCCAGGTGTTGTAATAAAACTCCTGCTCCCGGGTGTGGGGCCATTCGGTGATCCATTTCAACATATAGTTATGCAGGAGGGTCCTGGGTTGATTGTCCTGTCCGTTAAAATAATGACCGGTGGCCGTCCAAACCGAAGCATAAGGCTTATCCGGCGTAATTTGTTCACCGTCTATATATCCGCCCCTTTCGATATGAACAGCTTGTTGCATGCTATTTTGCTTAGATTTTTGAAATACACTTAAAAAGTGGGCTTTTTCATTGATGAGCTCCTGCAGTTCATTTTCATCTTTTTCCAATTCTGAAGGGGAGAGCATTTTTTCCTTTAAGCGGCGAATCATATCGCCTTCAATGAGATTATCCGGTGAAGCATGCTCATAGGCAGTCATTACTGTAAAGTCTCCATTGGAAATGAGTCCGAAAGGCCCCTTGAAAGATGTTGAGCTTCCCATTACCAGATTTCTTTCGGTTATGTCCGGGTGATACATGTGAACCTGTGAGAGATTGTTGTCACCATGTCGTCGATCTTCTGCGGAACAATTGATGTTATCCATAACTTCATCATTCCATTGGGCCATGTTGATCTCCGTGCTGTTGATCTCATTCTCGTGCTTTTTGTAATTGTATTTGGGGAAGATGAAATGCAGATCTCCGTCAAGTCTGTTGATCTCAAATTTTTTGTTGGTAGCTTTTAGCTTCAATTTTTCCCTGATAAGTGTTGATTGAGGGAAAAACTGCTGGCAGATATGGACTGAAAGCCCTTCTGCCGGTTCTGATTGGCCCTGGAATATCAATTGATATTCTGTTCCCCCGTTTCTGAGTTCTCTTTTTTTAACCTCCCGGAACTGCCACAACGGATCTGAGCTTGTCACCAGCTCATCATCGATCACAAATTCAAACCAGGCGGTCTCTTTTGATGGTGCTATCAATTCCTTTTTGTGCGTTTTATCATACATTGAGGTGATATGCACCGGAGCTGGTTTATTTTTGCTGAAGGAGATTTCCTTTTTGATGACCTTGTTTTGAAGAACTATCCTGTCTTTTTCTACTTCTTTTCCTATTTGGCCGATACTCTGAATGGATAAGAGCAAGGCAAATAACAGAAAAATCTTGTTATAAATTTTGTGCCGGGTAAACATGGTGGTATAAGGTTTTGATTTGAATTTTTGAGAATTATCTAATAATGTCCCTGAATAAGAGGTTCCACTTTGTTCTTATAGATATTACCAAGCTTTTGATGGAGTTCGTTCCCCAAAGGTGGCAATTCTGATGCTGAAGCATTCAGTTTCACATGCTCTGGTTTTGAGGCTCCCGGGATCACCACAGAAATGGCATCATGATCCAGAATCCAGCGCAAAGCAAATTGACTCATTGCAGTGAAATCTTCCGGCATAAGGTTCTTTATTTCATCTGCCAGCTCAACGCCTTTATCGAAAGGAAGCCCGGCAAAGGTTTCTCCAATATTGAAGTATTTTCCTGATTTGTTGAAGTTTCTGTGATCGTTGAGAGGGAAGGTGCTTTCTTTGGTAAATTTTCCCGATAGCAGTCCACTGGCCAGTGGTACCCGGGCAATGATACCAATCTGTTTTTCTTTGGCCTTATCCAATAGTTCTTCGGTGGGGTTTTGTCTGAAAATATTGAAAATGATTTGCAAAGAATAGAGTTCCGGGTGCTGCATACAGATCTTCGCTTCTTCCATGGTCTCTACGCTGGCGCCAAAATTTCTGATTAGCCCTTCTTTCTTGAAATCACTCAGCCATTCGAATATTTCGCCATCTTCCATCATCTTTCTGGGGATGCAATGGGTTTGCACCAGATCGAGCGGTTCAAGCTGTAGTCGTTGGAGAGACTTCTGAATTCTGTACTTGACCTTTTCTTTGGTGTATCCATCAGGATAAAGATCGGGGGTTCTCCCTACTTTTGAGGCAATAAATATATTTTCTTTGTTTTTCTTGAAAAATTCTCCAACCAGCTTTTCGCTTCTTCCATCTCCATATACATCAGCGGTGTCATAGAATGTAATGCCCTGATCTAAAGCTGTCCGTAAAATATCCCTCGCGGTATCATCTTTGACTGTTCCCCAGCCTGCTCCAATCTGCCAGCAGCCTAGGCCCACTTCGGATACCTCAATTTGCTCCTTTCCAAACTTTCGATGTTTCATGATGTAACTGATTTGTTTGTGGTTATTAAATGTCAATAAAGGCAGCCTTTTATTGACATGATTATAATTTTTTGTTCTAGTTGAATTCAATCATTACGACAGATTTTGCCGGTAGATCTACTTCTATTTTGCCATCATTTACTTCGGCATTCTTAAAATTCTGTATAGTGACCTGCTCTGGATTTTCGAAACTATTGTGGGCATTCATCCGGGAATGGGTCAGAATTTCTCCCCGGTTGAACCTGAGTTCCTGATCCCCCTGTAAATAACATTCCACAGAAGCCGCTTCGTCCGGATCGGCATTGGTCAATGTGATATGCACTTTGCCTTCCTTATCCATGGAGGCAGAACCAGTAACTGCCGGTATTTCCTCTTCGTCAAATTTGTACTTATTACTGTTCAGTTTTAAAGGAAGGTAGGTAGCATCGTGATGTACCTGATACATGTCAAATACATGATAGGTGGGTGTAAGGATCATTTCCTCCTCTTCTGTGAGCACCATAGCCTGGAGTACATTTACCGTTTGTGCGATGTTGGCCATTTTTACCCTGTCGC
>JAGXLC010000246.1 GCA_018334875.1 Bacteroidales bacterium
AATAGGCGATATGGTTCATACTGTCAGAGGATACAGAGGCGGAACCTTTGGTTTTGTCTCCTCGCATGCGGCCAATACTTTTGCCATGGCGCTATTCACATCAAAACTATTCAAAAACAGGTATTACACGTGGTTCATATTTATATGGGCTGCCGTGGTATCCTACAGCCGGATTTACCTGGGCGTACATTACCCGCTCGATATATTAGGTGGAGCCTTGCTGGGCATTGGTTTGGGATTCCTGGTATTTAAACTCTATATGTGGTTTGGAGAAAAGTATCTGAAAAAGACATTCTATGGTTAGAGATGTTTCCCAACATTTAATCTAAACCAAAATTCCCAAAATATGATGTGCATAAAAAATTCCAAATCACAAGCATCAAATTTCAAATAAATTCCAATAATCAAATTTTAAATGACCAAAACTACCCAGTCAAAAGTCTTCATACGCATAATCTGGAATGTTTTGATTTTAGGTAATTGGAATTTAGATATTATTTGAAATTTGATGCTTGTGATTTGGTGCTTCATTGATATATTATAGTATATAGTAAATTTGCTATTGACTACCTCTAAACAATACTTTCAATATACACGTCCCTTATAAAAAACCTTATTGCTGTTCACCCCCACGTTAAACCAAACCACATCCCAGTACACCTGGAAAGAATTCACGGGTTCATAGGATATGGTTTCTACCTGTCCATTATAAAACACCCTCAAGTGGTTTCTTTCATTCAGATAGGCCAGCGTATTGTTTCCGTATTTGATTTGGGAAGGGATGAAGTTTTCCAATGTATAGTCCTGACCATCATAATACACCTTAAAATGGTTCTGTTCTTCATAAGCCAGTATGCTGTCATGAACCATGTAAAAATCAGGCGTATTGGTGCTTAGTGTTTGTAGTTCATCATTTTCATACATCATAAAATTACCGGTATTCTCAACATAAACCACCCGGTTATCGCTCAATTTGAAGGATTCGGGGCGAAAAAAACCAAGTTCCCGTTCCCCGGATACGATATGATTAAGCTTAAACACAGAACGGCTGACATCGTAATATGCAACAATATTTTCATCAGCCTTGTAAAACGGTCGGCCCTGAAGAAGCATAAGCCTTTTTGTACTTCCCTCGAAAAATGCATTTAAATAGTCGTTCGGGTCCCGGTAAGCAAGGATGTTATCCCCCACCTCATAATTGTTTACCGGTGGCTTGGAAAGTGCACTTTCCACATCAAAAACCTCGCCTTTATAATAGACCTTAAACATCTTATCAATCTGGTCATAATAAGCAACCATATTTTCATTAGCCTTATAATGGGGTGCATTCATGGTCAAATTTCTTTTCTCCCGGCCATTGTACACGTAAAGATTGTTATTAAAGGTATATACCAACAAACCCTCTGTAACCCGGTAATCCCTGACAACCTTCGACAATTCTTTCTTCTGCCCGTCGTGATAAACCATCAGAGTTCCGTCATTTTGGCGATATGCCACACACCACTTGCTGACCTTAAAATTCCTTACCTGCAAATGCTCCAGTTGCCTGAAATTGCCGTTATCAAAAACATGAAAATGTTTTCTGAAATCCGTATAAGCCGCTAAGCCCTGTGAAAAAACCTCAGTGAATGATATAACAATAAGGCCGGGCAGAAGAAGGGGAACGAATAATCTTTTCAATAACATATCTCAGCATATATAAAACAGGGATTAACAATCCTTATTCGATCAATTCAAAAATCTCTTCAAGGGGTTTCTTTTCTTTGGGTTTAACGTCTCTGTCAGGCACCCCGACTGCGACAAAGGCCATCAGATGATAGGGATCAGTGATGCCGATCAATTCCTCCAGGGCCTCTTTGGCCATCATGGGAGCACTGAGCCAGCAGGCGCCATAACCCATATCCACTGCGGCAAGCAGAATATTCTCAACGGCTGCCCCGGCACTCTGAATATCCGGATAATTCCTGAGTATATTGATATCCTGATGGCTCATCTGTACCCCTTGTTCCAGTACCGATTCATAGTCTTCCATAGAAAAGGCAATAACAGCAGGAGCATTCTCGAAGAAAGTGGAAAAAAATTCAACCTGGCTTTTGATGTTTTCCGAAGCGATGGATTCATTCTCCGGAATCTCCTCAATCTTCTTCTTCACCTGTTCAGCCATTCTGCCAAGAAGGTTATGATTGGTAATCGCATAAAACTTCCATGGCTGGTAATTGTTTACACTGGGAGCAAAACCACCCATCTTAACAAGGTGCTTAAGATCCTCGACAGGAACGGGCGTATCCTTAAAACTCCGCACGCTGGTTCTCTTTTCAATTGCTTTTTGTAGTTCCATACGGCTGTGCTTTTATTTAAATTAACGTGAAAATATTTTCTTCATGAAGGAAGAAAAATACAAAAAATCTTTATAATTCACTACCAAAATTATAAATCAGTTGTTTTTTTATTAACATCGATGAGGCCTCATTTGTTGATCATATAATATTTGTTCAGATCGGAAGGAATTATTAATTTACAAACCATAAAAAATATAAACTTATGAACTACTACTACATAACCGGAACGAGCCGTGGTATAGGAAAAGCCATTGCAGAAGAGCTCCTCGGGCGTAAAAACAATTTTGTGTATGGCATTTCCAGGAACAATACCCTCGAACATCAGAATTATCAACACATCGCCCTGGATTTAAATGATCTGGAAAGGGTGAAGGAATTTACTTTCGGAGATCATCCGGATGCCGGAAAGATTGTTCTGATTAACAATGCCGGTATATTGGGGCATGTAGCGCCCGTTGGCAATTTATACACCGAAAAGATCATCAGCAGCTACAACATCAACCTGATAAGCCCCTCCATTCTGACCAACCGGTTCATAAACCAATATAAGGAGCACGAGGGTGAAAGGATGATCGTCAATACCAGCTCGGGAGCGGCCCGGCATACCATCCCATCCTGGAGCACTTATTGCGCAACCAAGGCAGGTTTGGAAATGTTTGCACGCGTAATAGAAGATGAACAGCAGGATGTTGAAAACCCTGTAAAAGTGTATTCAATAGCTCCGGGGGTGGTGGACACCGAAATGCAGGATGAGGTGCGTGAGGTAGACCCGGAAAATTTCCGTGATCTGTACCGCTTTGTGAAGCTGAAAAAAGATGGCTTATTGGTTGATCCGAACGATGTAGCCAAAAAGTTCGTCGACATCATGGAGCATCCGGAAAACTATCCGAAAAGCATCATGGATCTGCGAGAATGAAACATTTACAGGAAATCTTATTTGCAAAACGGCGAAAACACTTCTATGGACAAGGAGAAAGAATATGCACAAGCATCGGCAAGGTACAAAAAGCTAAAAATTAACGGACAAAAGCGAAGGTAAGGTGCACAAAAGCGAAGGTAAGATGCACAAAAGCAAAGGTAAGATGCACAAAAGTGCAGAATTACTGCACAAAAGCGAAAGTAAAGTGCACAAGAGCGAAAAATTGCTGCACAAAGGCGCAGGATTACTGCACAAAAATCAAGGAAAGGTGCACAAAGGCGCAGGTAAGGTGCACAAAAGCCAGGGTAAGGTGCACAAAACCTCTGAAGAGGTGGACAAAAGCCAGGCATCGATGGACAAAAGCAGTGGATGACCCTACAAAAGCAAAGCACCTGATCAAAATACCGGGAGGGTATTATTCATTAGTATAGCAGTTTGTTTAAGTTATTTATTTCTATATTTTGAAAATGCATAATATAAGTAATTCAGTACAATACCCATGGAACCTTCATGATTATAAATATGGCTTTTATGCACATTTTGTGCATGAAGGTTTCATTAGAATATGTGCTTAGAATAAGCCCAGAGGTTAAGATATCTAAAAATTTTCAATCAAGATTATTTTCTGCTGTTACATTTTTATTTACTTAGCACTTTCAAAAAAATCGGCCTGGCTTTGTAACCTTTTATTTTCAGGTACGATAGAATTCATTTAAATGATCAAGCCATGAAAAAGTCAATACGCATTTTATTTTTCATCCTGCTGGCCACAGGAACAGGGATTTTTACTTCCTGTGACAATGACGACGGGTTGAATATATTTACCCTGGATCAGGACAGGAAGTTTGGAAGAGCGTTTGACAATCAGATAAAGGCAGACACCAATGAATACATCATACTTGATGAAAACAGATACTCCGAAGCCTATGACCACCTTAACCGGATTAAGAATAATTTGCTTGAATCGGATGAGCTGAATCATGTTGAGGATTTCGACTGGAAAGCACGGATTGTCATGAGCAAAAAGAAAGATACCGTCCTCAATGCGTTTGCTGTACCCGGCGGATATATGTACTTCTATCCGGGGCTGATCAAATATCTGGACAACGAAGCCGAGTTTGCGGGAGTAATGGCGCATGAAATGGCGCATGTGGATAAGAGACATACAACCCAGCGAATGACCAGACTTTATGGCTTCCAATTTTTACTAGGTCTTATATTGGGAGAAAATCCAAGCCAATGGGCCAAAATTGTAGGAGAATTAGCCATTGGAACTGGAGAACTACAATTTAGTAAAAGTGATGAGTATGAAGCTGATGAATATGCCGTAAAATATAGTTCGGATACCGAATTGGATCCCAAAGGTGTGGCAGGATTTTTCAATAAGCTGGAAGAGCAAAATAGCGGAGGTTATATGCCGGAATTTTTCAGCACACACCCAAATCCGGGAAACCGTGTTGAAGAAATCGACGAGGTATGGAATAAACTGGGCCAGCCGGAAGGTAAAACGTTCACCGATCGCTACAACGAATTCAAAAACGCCTTATCCAAATGAAAATACCCAAGACCTTCATAGGCATCGATTATGGAAAGAAAGATTCAGGCAACACCGTTATTTGCTATAAAGATGGGGAACATATGGGTTTTGTGGGTACCTCAAAAAACCACGATCCCGACCCGGTAATCATTCAGGAGGCAGAAAAAATGAAGGTGGAATACATATTTCTGGATGCCCCTCTTTCTCTGCCCAAAGTGTATTTCAATCCTTCTGACAAAGAGCAGGACTATTTTTACCGAAAGTGCGACCGTGATCTGAACGCCATGTCGCCCATGTTCATTGGGGGATTAACAGCCCGGGCCATCAGGCTTCGACGCAAACTGGAAGACAAGGGTTTTATTGTCAAGGAAGTATACCCTTCTGCTTTGGCCAATCTCCTCAAACTTCAAAAACACGGTTACAAGGAAAAAACCATCAACATCATAAGATGCCTGAACGTGATCAATGAACAATTTCACATCTATAACTTACGGGAGAAAGAAATGCCCACCTGGCATCACTTTGATGCGCTGCTGGCCTTAATTTCAGGAGGCAGATACCTTCAGGGTGTAGCCATACATTATGGCAACAGCGGGGAAGGACTCATCTACGTGTAGAAGCCCAATCAACAATCAATTTAACAGTTAAACAATTGATAATTTTAATCATTCTGCTTTCCTTTCGTTCGATCCCGCCTGCTAGCGGGCAGGCATTCAATCTTTCAATCATTCAATCATTACTTTCCGCCGGGAAACACCCGAACAACCTCTACCAATCCCCTACAACGACCCCAAGAATTGACTCACTATAATCAGCAGCACCAGGGCAAATGGATAAACTGTAGCATAAGCGATTTGCGGGGCGTTGGTATCGGTCATGGGCTCTACGGCACTCAGTGCAGGGGTGCTGGTCATGCTGCCGGTCAGGGAGCCGATCAAAGACAAAAAGTTCATCTTAAGAACATAATAGCCAACGGTTATGCTCAGGATCATCGGAACAATGGTGATGGCCATGCCACTAACAAAGTACCGGAGGCCATCACTCTGGAGTGTGCCGGCAAGATTCTCTCCGGCATTTGTGCCAACAACAGCCAGAAACATGATCAATCCGAATTTTCTGAGAAACATATTGGTGGTTCCGGAGATGTTCCATACGATGGAGCCGGTTTTACCGATCTTACTCAGAACCAATGCTGTTATTAAAACCCCACCGGTTAATCCGAGCTGAAAATTGATCCCTCCGAAAAGGGGTATGGTTTGAATGCAAAATAAAGGGTTTTACACCGGAATGGAAAGAAAATGGAATAAAATAACCACAGTACCTTACCGGGCAAGTTTTACCGGGCAAGTTTTGCCCAAAAAAACAAGAATTTGACCGGTAAGGTACTAAAACTGAATTATTCGTCCAGGATGTGCTGAAGTATTCTTGAGGTGCCTCCTGCTCTATTCTCAACATACTGTCTGGAAACCTGGCCGGCTTGCC
>JAGXLC010000247.1 GCA_018334875.1 Bacteroidales bacterium
TTTTGACATAATGACACATTTTTTCTGAATGTGCCCTATTGAACTGCCTTAATTACATCTGCAGGGGATTGAATTGAGTCTCTAAATTCCTGAATTGAATCTTCAAATGGGTTTGTCAAACGTATTTAAAAATTGTATTTTTGTGTGTAGGCTAAACCAAGTATAATTAAAACCAATAAGCTATGTCCAAAACTAAATTATTATTCGTATCGCTCCTGGTATTAGGCGTAACAGTGGTAAAAGCACAAACCGATAATGGGGTTGTGCGGATGGATGAATTCCGGAATCCCACGAAGCGGGAAATTATCAATATCCCGGATGTTAACGGGTATCAAACGTTGAAATGTGATTTTCATACGCATACCGTATTTTCCGACGGCCATGTATGGCCTAATGTAAGGGTTCAGGAGGCCTGGAAAGAAGGTTTGGATGTGCTTGCTATCACTGATCATATTGAGTATACGCCACATTCGGAAGACGTGGCTGTTGATCACAACAGATCCTACGAATTGGCAGAGGATATGGCGTCTGAACGCAATATTGTTTTTATTAAAGGAACAGAAATAACACGGAATACACCCCCGGGACATTTCAATGCGCTTTATATTGGTGATGCATCCGGATATATCGAAGACAATGACAGTGATAAAGACAAAAATGCTGTTTTAAAAGCTGCTAACCAGGATGCTTTTATTTTCTGGAACCACCCAGGGTGGAAAGTTAACCAGGTAGAGGGTTCTTACGAATGGATCGACTTCATTGATGAACTATATAATGAAGATAGGGTGCATGGAATAGAGGTTTTTAACGGTTTTTCTTTTTATAAAAATGCGCTTGACTGGTGTGTGGATAAGGATCTAACAGTAATGGGGACCTCAGATATTCATAACCTCGTAGAACATGACTATGATCTTGATAACGAACTCATTCGTCGCACCATGACATTGGTTTTTGCAGAAGAAAAAACGCCTGCTTCGGTAAGAGAAGCCCTGGAGGAAGGTCGGACTGTTGCCTGGGCAAGCAAATATCTCGCCGGAAAAGAGGAGCATGTAAGGGATTTATTTCATGCTTGTGTTGAAACAGGGGCCTACTATCCTTCCGGAGATGGCGGTAATGGAGAGGGTTCCAATTATTATGAGATCAGGAATAAAAGTGACTTATATTTTGAAATGGAACTGAAATCAGGTGACGCAACACAAAAGATCACCCTGCAGCCGGGTTCATCTCAGATTATTACTGCCAACGGAGACCAGGAGAGCCTGACTTACGAAGTGGTTAATGCATATGTTAGAAGCGATAAACATCTTATCGTGGATATCGGATTAAATTGATTAGACTCTTTAAGCAGCATCTGGTTTTATCGACTGGTTCTAATTATAAAATAACCATCGATCAGCAGAGTTAACCGGCGGATATTGAAATATTCGCCGGTTGATGTATAAGAACTAAGATTATTTTTTATTTCTCACATAGATGTGTTTGATCTGCGTATCTTCTACTGCTTTTTCATAAATGGTGAAATATTTGTTTAACGACTTGATTAATGGAGTAAGCTTGGAGAAACCATAATTACGGGGGTCAAAGTCCGGTTTCTTTTTAATCAGCATGGATCCCACTTCCGCCAGGGCTGCCCATCCGTTATCATCGGCCTGGTCTTCAATTGTGGTTCTTAAGAGTTGAATCATTTCGTTGTCAATGGTATCTACTTCTGTTGACGAAGCCTGAGTTGTGGTGGTGGTTTTACCGGAAGACTTGCGGGAAGTTTTGGTCTGCTTGGTTTTTGACCCTTCGATGACTTCGACATAAATGAACTTGTCACATGCCATGATAAAAGGATGAGGCGTTTTCTTTTCACCGAGGCCTATCACCAACATACCCGATTCTCTTAGCCGGGTGGCCAGCCTCGTGAAATCGCTGTCACTGGAGACAAGACAAAATCCCTCCACTTTTTGACTATGCAGGATATCCATGGCATCGATAATCATTGCCGAATCTGTAGCATTTTTGCCTGTAGTATAGCTGTATTGTTGCACCGGGGTGATGGCATGCTCCAGCAAAGCATTTTTCCAACCCCCAACATTGGGTTTGGTCCAGTCGCCATATATTCTTTTGATGGTGGGTATGCCGAATTTTGCAATCTCATCCAGCATGCCTTTTATGTTGGAATGAGGAACATTATCCGCATCAATGAGCACTGCTATTTTTGAATCATTTTCTTCCTTCATACCGTTTGGAATTGTATTTATCGTAAACAAAAGTAAAAATAGATGAAATCATTTCAATGCATAAAACGATATATTTAGAAATATTGTTGGCAGCTTGCTTGTATTATGGTATCACTTCCAAAAATTTTGTTTTTTTAGCAAAGTTTTGATAAATGATAAATCTATGTGAAATCTTATGTTTCCTATGTCCTATGTGGTTCAAAAAGAGTTAAATTGCTTAACTTTGAGAACGATATCATACAGGTTATGAGAAATTTGTTTGCAGCTAAAGCTGCGGTAAGAATGATCCAGGCTAAATTCCCTGCGCAATATTAGTTACCGGTTGATCAGTATAAATTCTACTCTTTTGTTTTTCTGTCTGCCTGCTCTTGTTTCATTCCCGGCTATTGGTCTTGATTCACCGTAACCGGTTGCCTGCAGCCTTTCCTCTGTTACGCCCTGGGAGGCCAGGTAATCCTTGATGGCCTGAGCCCTTTCTTCCGTCAAATCCTTGTTGTTCTTCGCTGATCCCCTGTTGTCGCTATGAACCGCAATTTCCACTTTTGTCATGGAATATTTTTTCACGATACGGATGATACGATTCAGAACAGGGTAGGAGATTTCTTCCAGCTCTGTATCGTTAAAGGCCAGTTTTGTCTGATCGATTGCACCAAATGCTTCGTTAAGCTGATTGGCCAACTCTTCGGGTAGTTCGGCAATGATGTAGCTTCTGATTTCAACCTCTTCAAAGGCCACCTTGTCCGAATCCATATCAGAGGACTCCGTGTCCGGTAAGGTTTTTTTCATGTCAATTCCTTTTTCCTTTTCTCCGGCCTGATAGGTGGCTAAAGCCTGATAATCCTCAAGCACCTGAACATTTTTCCATACACAATGGTTTTCCATAAATCCTGTACTGTCATTGATCCCGGTTACTCCAAGCATGACTTTGTATTTTCCTTTCTTTTTGTAGGTATGATCAGCACTTAAGCCATTTCCAAGGGTTCCCTCGCCGAAATCCCAATAATAATTTACTGAATCTAAATCCGGGAGTCCGGATTCTGAACCGTCAAATTCCATTTTTTCGTTTACGATATATGCATCCCTGGAACGAATGTGGGGTTCAGCCTTTGCTTCGACCTCAAATTCATACTCGCTTTGCGTGTAATATATGCTGTCGCTTTGTTGATCCTCAATGTTTAACTGCACCCTGTATTTCCCCGGTCCGGGAAAGCAATGTGTTACTTCTTTGCCGTTGACTTTGGTGCCGTCACTGAAATTCCACACAAACCTGGATAAACTGTCAATCTCAGGGTAACTTTCCTCCTGGAATTGAAAGCAGTATTTGTCTTGTTCCAGACTGTCACAATTATAAAACTGGGGCCTTTTGGTGCGGAAACGGTAGATATCATCGGACTGTTTTCTGTTTGATGAAAAGTAACCCGACTGAAAGGTATGATCGGTAACCAGGGCGAAATCATCATCTTTTGAATTGATGGGAGGTTTCAGATGTACGGGTTTGATCCATTCGCCATCCTCCTTCTCTGTAAGGAAGATATCCTTTTTTCCCAAACCTCCGTGTCCATCTGAAGAAAAAAAGAGTTTTCCCGAGGCGGTAATGAAGGGATACAGTTCATTGCCTTCCGTATTGACCCTGGGGCCCAGGTTGACCGGCTTACTCCAGCCTTCGTCGGTTTTTTCCGAATAATACAGATCGCTTTGCCCGTATCCTCCCGGCATGGTAGAAGCGAAGTATAAACGGCGGTTCGATGTGTCATAATAAGGTGTGGTGTTATGATATTCCGGGCTGTTATAAGGGAAAGTTTTGATATCGGTCCAGTGACCGTATAATTTTCTGGCCGAAAAGATGCCCAGTGTATTGGGTCCGGTAATTTTGTTCTTTTTCCTGTCAATAGTGAGGTTTCTGGAATAATACATAACCTCCTGTGCAGGGTCGAATGTAACCGGACCGTCGTTGAAATGGGAAACCAGGTTTTTGTCGAATAAACTGTAATTTCTCCAGGATGACGTATCATGGATATTTAGGGAGTATATATTGAAATTTTCCCGGTTATCTTCATTAAAGTGCTTGATGAAAAGATCATCATTCCGGTTGGAACAAAAAATGATCTTATTCTGATACATTACAGGGGAGTACTCATCGTAGTGGTTAGAGCTGAAGGGTGTAATTTCGGCTGAATAGTAGTCGGACTGAAGCGACTGCCTGCTGCCTGCACAACCGGAAAAGATGATCAACAAAATGAATAATGTTTTTATATCTTTCATGTTTAAAAATATCTTGGGCTTATGGCTTCCACCAGATATTTGAAATCATATTGCAATGTGATTTCGTGTGTTCCTTTGTTATACCTGCTCAGTGCCGTATTTTCCGTACCATAGGAATAAGCTATTCTCAACTGGTTGGTTATCTGGTATTGCAACGTAAAGATCATTTGATTTTCTGTCCGGTAGCTGCCTCCGAGCCAGAATTTTTCACCAAGGATCATATATAGGCTCATATCTGCCTGCTGATGTCCTTTGGGGTTGTATCTATAAAGGGTATTCGGGAACAATTTGAAATCGTCGCTTATATCCCATAAATAACCTCCTGTAGCCATATAAGTGCATTTTTCAAAATCATGATACAGTTCATACTCCCCCTTCGCCGAATTAAAACGGTGATGGATGAAAAATGGCATCGAAAACCCTGCAAAGAAATTGTCTGTATTGTAATACACTCCTGCACTGAAGTCGGGCATATAGTAAGCTTCCTCAGCGGAACTCAGCACCTCGTCGTCGGGGTCAACACTCCGTAGCTTATTGGGGTTTTTATTTTTTAGTATGACTCCGGCACCGAGACCCAGTGACATTCTTCCCCGGCCCGTCCTGAAACTGAAAGAATAATTGCTCATGATCCCCGACTCCTGGGTTACTCCTATCTCACTATTCATGAAGAGTAGCCCAACCCCGACATTTTCATGTAATAAGGGAGAATGGATGCTACCCGTTTGAGTTACGGGAGCTCCTTCAAATCCAACCCATTGGTGGCGGTAGGAAATGGCAATACTCAGAGCTTCTCTTCTTCCCGCGTATGCAGGATTGATGCTCAGGCCGTCCACTATGTACTGTTCACTCATTGGCTGAAGCTGGCTGTACAGCTTGCCGAACGCCATTATAAACAATATGCACAATACAATTTTCCTCATCATTCTTCTATGTTGATAAATCCTTTCAACACCCTTCCTGATTTTAGTTTCAATATATAGAAATAGGTATCCGGCATCAGCTTATTACCTTGATGGTTTCTGCCATCCCAGTCTTCCTGATAGTTTTGCTCCCGGAATACTTCATTTCCCCACTTGTCGAACACTATAAATTCGTCGTATTCTGTTTTTTCCATTCCGGGGATCCTGAAGTAATCGTTTTTGTTATCCTGATTCGGTGTGATCACCGTAGGAGGATTTATATCCTTGACGGTAATGCTGACCTGATCCGCTGCAACCGGACATACTCCGTTATCTATCGACCATTGCAGAATGTTTTCCTTCAGCTCGAGATCGGTGACTTTTGTTTTGGGATCCGAGATGTCCTCAAAGACCGCGTTACCTTCAACCACGCTCCATTCACCATTACCTTCAACAGGCCTGTTGGCATCCAGTGTGGTTTCAAACTGATAATTCAGTGTCTGATCTTCACCTGCATCTGCCTCCGGTTGCCTGTACACCTCAACCGTAACCTGTCCGGATCGGGAACATTGGTATTCATTGGTTAGTATCACCCTGTAAGTTGTTGTATTGACAGGATAGGCGAGGGGCTTAGCTGTGTCAGCACGGTTCAGGCTTTCTTCCGGTTCCCATTGAAAATGACCCGTTCCTTCAGCGCTTAATTGGATGGTATCCCCTTCGCACATTTCATATAAATCCTGAACGCTTAATTCGGGCAACGGATTCACTGTCACGGTTACCTCTGCAGAATCCTCAAGTCCCTTCTCATTGACTACGAAGACCTGGTACGTTGTTGTTTGTTCCGGTGAAGCCTCGGGATTATCT
>JAGXLC010000248.1:0-4991 GCA_018334875.1 Bacteroidales bacterium
TATCTATCAAACTAACACGCTTGTCTCCCAGTAATTCCGCACCGGTAAAATTCAACTCGCAGATGGTGCCCTCAGCATCGAGTGTAAAATAACCGGTAGGAGCAAAATCATATAAAATGGTATATTTCTTAAGGGCCTCTTCGGCTCTTTCGTAAGCCTGTTGTAATTCTTCATTCTGCATTTCCAATTCTATCTGATGCACCTGCAATTCATGCAGGAGTCTTTCTTTGTCATGGATCTCCTCCGGAATATTCGATTTGTTGCCTTCCCTTCTGAGTTTTTCTTCGGCTTTTTCACGTAACTTTCGTACGTCTGTAAAATCCATTTCTTCTTCACTCATATGTTCATATTTTTGGTTCTTGTACTCACTACTCATTACTCATTACTCACTACTCATTTACTCACTACTCATTTACTCACTACTCACTACTCATTCATTCTATCTCCCGTTCTTGTGCCCTTCTTCTGTCATCATAAGTGCCACAGGTTTTTCAAAGTTATTGAACAAAACAGTAACGCTCCATTCTGTTTCTCTTGTTTTGCCTGCGGCTGTTATTACCTCCATCTCGCATTTACTATCCCTGACTTCCTGAAGGAACTTCTTCATATTTTCTTCCGTCTTTTCCTGCGCTTTTCCCGGAACAAACATTTTAATAAAATTCTTATCGATGACTTCATCCCGTCTTTTGCCGAAAAATTGCTCTGCTGCAGGATTAAACTCCTCTATCCTCCAATCGGAGGATAATTTGATAATAACCTCTGAATATGTATTCAGGAGCAAACGTTGCATTTGTTCGGTTTCATGTAATTTACTTTCCTTCTTTTGGATGTCTGTGATATTCATAAAAGTTATTACCAACCCGTCAATTTTATCGTCATAAGTGCGATAAGGCATAATCCGGACGGAAAACCACCGCCCGTCTTTGGTAGGGATTTGTTTTTGTTTATAGACGAGGGTACGCAATACTTCTTGCGCATCTTCAGCCATATCAGGATATATAAGATCCGAAGCCTGGTCGGTAATGGGCCGTCCTATATCGCTTTTTCTAAGTTTGAATATTTGGGTTGTCTGAGGAGTAAATCGGCGGATATTCAGGTTTTTGTCGAGAAACAAGGTAGCAATATCGGTGCTGTTGAGCAGGTTTTTCATATCATTCTCCACCCGCCTGTAATCTTCTACTTTAGCCATCAACTCAGCGTTAACTGTCTGAAGTTCCTCATTTAGGCTTTGCATTTCTTCTTTTGAGGTGGTTAGCTCCTCATTGGTTGATTGCAATTCTTCATTCGCAGCTCTCAGTTCCTCCTGCGAAGTCTCCATTTCCTCCTGCTTCTGTTGCATTTCTTCACGTATACGCTGTAACTCCTTTTCCAGTTTCGAGCGCTTTTTGCTTTCCTTTGTATCTTCACCCTTATCTGCTTGTTCTTTGTTTTCATCAACCTCCCCGATGTCGGTAAAAGTTACCATCACCATCCCTTTTAAAGGTTCCGGGCCATCAATCCATTGTATGTTTACATTAACGGTTTGTAAACCACCGTTTGTACCTACACTGACATCACGTAAACGCACATTACCTTTTTGCGATACAGCTTTACGGAAAGCAGAAGGAAATTCTGAGCGCAACCCTTCCCGTAACATAGCAAATACATTCATATTTGCCTTACCCGCTGCCGGTTCCAGGTATTTTCCGGTCCGGCCGCTAATATAAAGAATATCCCCTTTTTCATTCACCAAAACGCCTACGGGTGCAAAATGCTGTATCAACAATTGTTCGGCCAGCGTTTGAATGTTTGGGGGTGATTGAACAGATGGTTGTTTTTCAATTTGAGCGGGTTTGCTTTTGGAAAATGAAGAGGGAAAATCATACAAACCAGGTGAAACGGCAGTAACTGAACGTTTAAAGATTTTCAATTTAGCATCCAGGGGTTGAAAAAGATGGCTCTGTTCCCCAAGTGATTCAGAACTTCCCAATAGAATAATTCCATTGGGATTCGTGCTATGGTAAAACATCCGGATCAATTGATTTTGTAGCCCGGAATCCATATAAATGAGCAGGTTACGACAGGAAAGGAGATCAATCTTTGTAAAAGGCGGATGCATAATGATGTTATGCCTGGCAAATACAACCATTTCCCTTATTTCCGTATTGATGCAATAACCTTCATCCATTTCAGTAAAAAAACGATTCAGACGGGAGTCTGAAACATCATTAGCAATATTTGCCGGAAAAACACCCTTCCTGGCAACCTCAACAGCATCATTATCCAGGTCGGTAGCAAATATCTTTAAGCTAATATCCGTGGGCGAACTGATTTTCTCAAGCGCTTCTTTAAACACGATGGCCAGGGAATATGCTTCCTCTCCGGTGGAGCACCCCGGAACCCACGCCCGTACTGATGAGCCGGACTCTATCCTGGTAAGCATATCGGGTATAACCGATTCCTTTAACTTCTCCCACACATTGATATCCCGAAAGAAATTGGTCACACCAATCATCAATTCTTTAAAAAGAAGTTCTATCTCCTTTGGATTTTCAGATAAAAAATGAACATAGGAAGAAATTTTGTCTATTTTATGAACCGCCATGCGTCTTTCGACGCGACGATAGATCGTATTTTTTTTGTACGATGAAAAGTCGTTCCCGGTATGGGTACGCAGGAGAATAATAATTTTGTCAAGGGCGCCTTTGTCTAAAACTTTTGTTTCGGTATCAGATTTGTCATCCGGAATATGTTGAAGAAAAGAGATGAGTTTTTCGGGCAACTCATCTGCCGGAGCAACAATATCCACCAACACGGAATTAATGGCGTTGCGGGGCATGCTGTCAAATTTAGCCGTCTCAGGATCCTGAACCATTACAATTCCGTTATTTTCTTTTATGGCTCTTAAACCTAAACTTCCGTCGGAGCCCATGCCCGAAAAAATGAGTCCGATACTTCGTTCCTTTCGGTCGTCGGCAAGGGAACGAAAGAAAAAATCAACGGGAAGGCGAAACCCTCTTGCTTCCGCTGGTTCAAACAGATAAAGCACTCCCTTTAAAATGGACATGCTTTTATTGGGGGGGATGACATACACGCAGTCTGGCTTTATATCCATACTGTCTTTCGCCTGGTAAACATTCATTTTAGTGGATCTCTGGAGCAACTCAGGGAGCATTCCTTCCTGGGTCGGATCGAGGTGCTGAACGATAACATATGCCAATCCACTGTCTTCAGGTACATTTCCCAGGAATTGTTCAAGTGCTTCCAATCCTCCCGCTGAGGCACCAATTCCTACTACGGGAAACATATCGGGATTCGGAGTTTCTTTTTTCGAATTATCTGTCGCTTTCGATTTCCTGATTGTCATCAGAATATAATCAGTCTATTGAATAATTTTTGTTTTTAAAAATAAGCATAATTGGTAATATCCAAAATTAATAAAAATTGTTTTTATGTAAAAATCTAACAGATTACACATCATCACTGATATCAACCGGCAAAACCATTGGTTTTATAAGGTAAGGTGAACTTAAACTTGCTACCCCTACCCGGCTCACTTTCCACCTTGATTGTACCGCCATGAACTTCCACAAACTCCCTGCAAAGGAATAATCCCAGAGAAGCTCCGTTTTCATTGCAGGATTCTTGTTCTGAATTAAATGGGTTTTTGAAAAGTTGTTTTTGAATTTCCTCTGAAATTCCCTTGCCCGTATCGTTTACCGTTATTTCAAAGACTTGTCCACGATCTGATCCGGTTAATGCAACGGTACCCCCATTATCGGTGAATTTTATGGCATTGTCAATTAAATTCCTAAGTATTGCTCTAACCATCTGCGGATCAGCCGTTATATTCAAATTGGGATCAACATAATCACATAACTTTATTTGTTTCTGCTTAGCCGAAAACTCGATATTTTCGATTAACTCTGCAAACAATTCAGATAAATTTATTTTAACAGGGTTGAAGTATTCTTCGTTATTTTGAGCAATAGCCCAATCCTGCAGGCTATCGATAAGATTTAAAGTGTTTTTTGCTGATTCATATACATGTTGTATATAATGGTCCTTTTCTTTTTCATCCGCCCCCTTATTTTCTTTCAGTAATTCTAAAGCGCCTATTATTGCATTGAAGGGACTCCTTAGATCATGAGCTATGAGGCCGATGAATTTGGCGTTATTGTCTCTGGTATTTTCCAGTTTAGTTTTTAATTGTCTTACCCGATTTTTCAGGCGGACATTTTGTTTTTTGATTTTCAGTAATTCTGAATTGTGCTGATATTCTGAGTGTTGTTCACTAACACTTCCATTGTTGGAAGTTGTATCTGATGATTTGGAGAAACCGTTTTTGGGTTTCTTCAGAAAATTGAATTGTCTAATAATCTCAAAATCCATAATCTCAAATTTTAGTTAGGATATATCACTTATTGAATATGCAATTTTTAAGTACTTTACCGGGCAAGTTTTGCAAAAAAAGCAAGAATTTGACCGGTAAGGTACTAATTATAACCTTGCAATTTTTTGACCAGTTTTTTCCGCGAAAAATAGATTCTGCTTTTTACAGTTCCGATATTTAAATTAAGTATTTCAGCAATTTCCTTATATTTATACCCTACATAATGCATTTTAAGGGGCTTTTTAAAATGCTCGTCCAGTGCTTCAATGGTTTCCTCTATTTCATTGGATGAAAAGATTGAATCCGGGTTATAGCCTTGTGAAGCAGTAAAATAATGTTTGTTAGAATGTTCTATTGATTGATTGGGATAAGTAGATTTCTTTCGTGAACGCCGATAATTGTTTATAAATGTATTTTTTAAAATGGTGAATGTCCAGGCTTTTAAACTGGATTTGTAAACAAATTTATCGCGATGTTTTAAAGCTTTCAGAGAGGTTTCCTGAACGAGGTCTTCAGCATCCTCTTTATTGAGCGTTAAGCTATAAGCAAATCTCATCAGGCTGTCCTGAATGTTAACCAGTTCATGTTGAAAATCAAGGGTTGTCATAAGAATAAAAAT
>JAGXLC010000248.1:5075-6205 GCA_018334875.1 Bacteroidales bacterium
GGGTTACATAAATCCTTGAATAATTTACATCATTCCCACATTTTATTCTAAACTATTGACAAACAACACATTCAACGTGAAAATACACTTCCAATGTTCCTTTACAGGATAGCTGCGAGATAATATTTTTAGTTCAGGATTTCAGGTAAGAGAGTCATCTTATGAAGAACGCTAATAGAATATAAAATGTATTAACTATTTGAGTCCGCTCTAAAAAGGTTTTTTCCGCCACCAAAACACTAAAACACGAACGTTTACCTTCACGAACAGGATGTGGGAGGGTAAGCGGGTGTGAGTAAATTCCACTAAAAATAAAATACTGGATCCCTGTTTTTTGTGTTTTTTATTAGTGTTCCTGCCCCGAAGCAGGCGGGGTTGGAGTTTTAGTGGCAATCTATTCTTTTTACCTTTTTTGACTGAACTCCTATTTGGTTTATAAGTTGGAAGTAACTCTATCTGCTTCACCATTTTTCTTCCGCAGAGCAACTAGCTTAAAGTAGTTGAATGGCCCCATAGTACGATCCTCTTCAACATTAAAGTATTGTAATGTATCTATACTGTCAATTTTGAAGTATGATGATATCTTGGTGAACCTGGAAAACCTGTTGAAAAATTTATCCAGATACCTCATTCCGTTCTCCGGGGTTTCATGGTTCAATATGATAAGCATTCCCTCATTGCTTAAAACCCTGTAGCTCTCCTCTATCATCCTGGCAGGGTTTTCGGTTACAGCGATAACATGACTCAACACCACATAGTCGAACATATTGTCCTCAAATTCCAGCTCCTCGCCGTTCATTTCCTGGAGATGAACATTTGTACATTTCGACCTCTTTTTAGCAATCTCTATAGAGTGCCCGGATACGTCAATTCCCGTAATATCATGATTTTTGTACATGGGGATGTGAGAGCCGGTGCCAATACCAATTTCAAGGACTTTGCCCGCAGGCTTGGAGTTAAGATACTTTACAAGTTTATTTTTCTGGGGTTTTAGAAAAAGATCTACTACAGGATAAACATAACAACACTTGTCGTAAAATTTTTTTATTTCAACCATAAATGTCCTTTAATTTTTATACTTGAGTCCAGTCTAAAAAAAGTGAGCGCCTTGTGCATAAAAATTGGCTTTT
>JAGXLC010000249.1 GCA_018334875.1 Bacteroidales bacterium
CGGGGAAGCCAGCGGCTGGTCGTGGACCCAATGGAAGGAAAAGATCACGGGAGATCCTGCCGCAGTGAAGGCTTTAAGCCTGGCCAGCCACGTGCGTCCCAGGCCACGAAGCCTGGCCCCGGGCGATTGCTGGACCGTTCACGTGGAGGCACTGGTTCGCCACCTGAGACCCGGCGTGCAGGAGGTAAAATGGCTCGATATCCTTTTCCGCTGATCTTTTTCCTGCTAAATGAATCAATATATGGCAAAGTATTGACGCTTTCAATTCTATTGTATGTTGCATAAGCCTATTAAAGCAGATCTGTTCATTGTGAATAAATTATTTATCATGGCTACTCCTAAATTTCATTACCCAATAATCCTTTCTATTTTATTGACTTTTCTCTTGTCAGTCAATCCCATGGGCCTTTTGAAGGCCCAGAAAGAAGCGCATGTGCCATCGAGTCATATTCGCCATTTTCTGGGAGCCGCTCATTTGAAGGCCGAATATCATCCCTATGCCTCGTCCACCGGGGTTACATGGGCGCGGGTGGGAACCCGCTGGCACCAGCAGGAGCCGCAAAGAGATGTATATGATTTTGAAAGCTATGACCAGCTGGTGGAAAGCGCTAAGAAGCATGGTATAAAGGTGCTTCCTCTGATCGGGCATACTGCACCCTGGGCCTCCTCCGGTCCGGAGGGCTCAGACGATCTGAATCGTTATCCTCCCGCAGACGATATGATCCACGAATGGGAAGAATACGTAAAAAGGGTGGTGGAGCGCTATCCGGATGTCAAGTATTTTGAGGTATGGAACGAGCCCAACATTGACTGGTTCCTGCGAGCCGATACCAACTACAAGCAATACGTTGATAAGATTCTTATTCCCGCTGCCAGGGTCATTCATGCCCACGATCGAAAAGTGGTGGGCCCGTCTTTCACTACCGAATGGCCCCTGGATTCCTGGCCGCCCCGCCAAAGGCCCCGTAAACACGCAGAAAACGTGGCTTCTAATATTCGCGACATCAACCGGTGGCTTTCATACCGCGATGCCTGGAAATACATCGATATACTGGCCATCCATTATCCCCACGGAGATGTCGAAAAACCCAGGCAACCCTATGCCGATAATATGATGCGGTTTTACGATTATGTTTTTTCCAAATGGATTGAACCCGGAAAACTGGAAGGTATATGGAATACCGAAGCCGGATTTGCTGGCGTGGAGGCAGGCGAGCAAGGTTTTGTGTCGCTTGATCCTTGGGAACATCCCCCTTTGGAGCAGTGGGTGGCGCGGTATGTCATTCCCCCCATTCATTGGAGCATAAACCATAACTGGCACTTTCGCGATCAGTACAAGCTTTTCTGGTATCACATGTCGGAGGGCAATCATCCCAGGGATATGCTTACCCGTGAGGAAGGCCGTATTGTCCCTTCTTCCAGGGGGAAGGCCCTGCATACCATATCCCGTTTGCTGGGCTCCGGCGATACCACCGCCATCTACCCCCATACCGTAAAGACCGGTTACGGCATATTCTCAAGTGATACCGCGGCCATCAATTATTTTGCTCCCTGGGTGTTTACAAACTATGCATTTCAGGTCGATAATAAGGTGGTAGTGGCTGTATGGGCCAACCTGCCCGGAAAGGAGGCTTTCGGACAGGATATGCAAATGCAGGTAAAAGGACTTGCCCCCGGTAATTATCAGGTCTATAAAACCCATTACATCGATGGACACCAAACTAAGGTGAAGGAGTATTCTTTTAAGAATTCCGGAGTGCTGCATATTAAGGTTCCTTCATCTTCGGAGCCGATACTTTATATCACGATAGAGCCAGAATGACTTGCTCTGGCAGGTGTTGTGCATGCATCAGAAACCCCTCTTCTGGGTGCAGGAGGTAAAATGGCTCGATATCCTTTTCCGCTGATGCGTCTGCCTCCCGGATACCAAGCCTTTGAATGAATAAATGTGGGGCATGACGGGTTTTTGGCGATCACAACCCTGGGGTTTAGCCGAAAGCAGGATCCGGTCCGAATAGGTTTACTCCATCGATTTTTGTATATTTTGGGTCTCAAATGCAAACTTTCATCCCCAAAATACATCGATCATGAGATCCTTTGCACCCATTCTGGGGGCGGCACTGATGCTTTTCGTCACATCCCTGTCTGCCCAGACCAACCGCGATTACGACCTGACGGAGGACAAAGTGCTTTACCTGGTGGGTTATGCCCACCTCGACACCGAATGGAGATGGGATTACCCCACCACCATCAACGAGTACCTGAAAAATACACTGGACGACAATTTTGCCCTTTTTGAAAAATACCCCCAATATGTCTTTAATTTTACCGGTTCGCGCCGATACCGGCTGATGCGCGAATATTACCCCGACCGCTACGAAAGGTTGAAAAAATACATCGACCGGGGACGCTGGCATGTTTCGGGTTCATCGGTGGACGAGGGGGATGTGAATGCCCCTTCTCCTGAATCGGTCATACGCCAGGTACTATATGGCAACCAATATTTCCGGGAGGAATTTGGAAAGGAGAGCGTGGATTACATGCTGCCGGACTGTTTTGGATTCCAGGCCCACTTGCCTTCTGTCTGGGCCCATTGCGGCATCAAAGGCTTTTCGACCCAGAAACTGAAATGGGGTTCGGCTGTGGGTGTTCCTTTCAATGTGGGATTGTGGGAAGGTCCCGACGGCAACTCGGTGATCATGGCTAACAGCATCCGCAGTTATGGGGGTGAGGTGGAGCCCCGGGTGGATACCTCCTCTTTCTTCAGCCGTTACCTGGGAAAAACAGGGGAAAAGTATGGCTTTTATGGCGGTTATAGCTACTACGGTGTGGGAGATATTGGCGGTGCCCCGCGTGAGGAAGATGTTCGCCACATGGTCAATTCCCTGGATCATCCCGACAGCGACATCCAGGTCATACCGGCCTCCAGCGACCGGATGTACCAGGATATCACACCCGCCATCCGCGACAGCCTACCCCGTTATAAGGGTGATTTTCTGCTTACCGAGCATTCGGCAGCCTCCATTACTTCACAGGCGTACATGAAACGATGGAATCGCAAGAACGAAAAACTGGCCCAATCGGCAGAACTGTTGGCAGTGATGGCCGACTGGACCGGAGCCCTGGATTATCCTTTTGACAAACTGAATGACTCCTGGGAGCTGATATTGGGCAGCCAGATGCACGATATTATACCGGGCACCAGCATCCCCTCGGCATACCATTATGCCTGGAATGATGAGGTGATTGCCATGAACGGATTGGCCCAGGTGGAGAAAAATGCCACGGGAGCCTTTACCCGGGCCCTGGATACCGATGTAAAAGGCCAACCCGTAGTGGTGTACAATCCGGTCTCCCAAAAACGTCAGGATGTGGTGGAAGCCACCATACCGGGTGAGGACTATGAAGATTTGGCGGTTTATGATCCCGAGGGCAACCGCGTGCCTGCTCAGATCCTTTCCTCCGGAGAAGGAAACACGCGGCTGATCTTTCTTGCCACGGTGTCTTCCGCCGGCTATGCCGTATATGACATCCGGGAGGAAGAGACCCTCGACATGTACCACCATTTAAGGGTAACGGAAAACTCCCTGGAGAACGATTATTACCGGGTTACTCTCAATGAGCACGGCGATGTGGCTTCGGTGTATGACAAACGCCTGGGCCGCGAGTTGCTGGAATCACCCATCCGCTTGGCCTTCTTAAAGGCCAACCCCCGCAGATGGCCGGCATGGAACATGTCGTGGCGGGAAAGGATCCACGAACCCACAGGCTATGTGGAAGGAGACCCGGAGATCCGCATCATCGAAAAGGGTCCCGTGCGCGTTTCCCTGGAAATAACCCGGCAGAGCCGAGGCTCTACCTTCCGGCAAACCGTCAGCCTGGCCCGGGGCAAGGCAGGAAAAAGACTGATGTTCGACAACAAGGTGGTCTGGAAGACGCAGGGAACCACCCTTAAGGCCTTGTTTCCCCTTACGGCTCATAACTTCCATGCCCGATACAACCTGGGCCTGGGAACCATAGAACGGCCCAGCAACCACTCCCGCCAATATGAAGTACCCTCGCGGGAGTGGATCGACCTGACCGATACCAGCGGCACCTTTGGCGTATCCATCCTGGAGGACTGCAAGTTCGGCTCCGATAAACCCGATGGCAACACCATCCGGCTGACCCTGTTGCATACACCGGTGGCCCATACTTACTTTGACCAGGCTACCCAGGACTTCGGAACCCACCGGTTTACCTATGCCCTGTACGGTCACCCGGGTAACTGGAACCAGGGCAACACCGAATGGAGAGGACTTGCTGTAAACCAACCCATGCAGGCCTTCACCGTGCCCAAACATCCGGGGCAGCTGGGGAGAAGCTTTTCCTTTGCCCGACTGAGCAGCGATGAGGTGGCCATCCGGGCCGTCAAAAAAGCTGAGGATGGTGAATCCTATATCATCCGGCTGCAGGAGCTCTCGGGCAATCCCACCAGGGATGTCACCCTCGACCTGGGCCCACCCATCAGGCAAGCCAGCGAGGTGGACGGGCAGGAGAGAATGATCCGCGAACTGGATGTTCCCAACGGCAACCTGGAACTGGATATGAAAGGATATGCCATCCGGAGCATCTCGGTGAAACTCAGGAATTATCCTGGAAACCTTTCTCAACCCGATTATCAGACCCTGAAAATTCCTTATAATGTAGATGTATTCTCGGGTGATGACAACCGTTCCGATGGATCCATCGGGGATTCCTCCGGAACCTATCCGGCAGAGATGATCCCGTCGACAATTGTAAGCGATGATGTAGCATTCAGCTTGGGTAGCGGTGCCGTAGGAGAGATGAATGCCCTGGAATGTCGGGGTCAGCAACTGGATCTGCCCGAAGGCAATCACAACACACTTTATTTGCTGGCAGCTGCTAAGAAGGAAACCAACGGCCGTTTTGAACTGGGTTCTGCCGGGAAAGAGCTGTCTATCCAGCCCTGGACCGGGTTTGTCGGACAGTGGGACAAACGGGTGTTCCGCACCCCCGAACAAAGAGAGGTGAAAAAAGTCCAGCCCGGCTACATCAGACGGGATCCGATTGCCTGGTATTGTTCCCATCACCACACCCCGGATAAGAACGTGGCCTACGAGTATTCCTATATATACCGGTATGCCCTGGATATACCCAGCGGCGCTTCAACCCTAAAATTGCCTGACAATCCCGACATCCTGGTTTTTGCCGCCACAGCGGCCCGCAACCCCAATGATGCGGCAGGTGCCCTGAGCCCCCTTTATGATGATCTTTCCAACAGGGAGGGATTTAAAGTGAAGGAGGAATCCTGGCCCGGTAAAGATCTGCAACCCCAGGCCCAGCTCAGCGTGCAAAGGCTGCACAACCGGGATGAAATCTTTTCACAGATCTCTCGGGAGGATTATGCCAACCTGACTTCACTCAATGGGGTAACTATGACGTATTATCCCGAAGGAGAAGCTTATACCCGTGCCGCAGTTGGTGCTGAAAAGATCCTGCTCCAGGATCTTTTCGACGGATCCGGTAAGACACGGAAAACCTTCGACGAGGTGATCTGGTACGACAACGGGCAGGGCCGCTATGTGATGGACCTGCAACAGTCCCTGGCCATGGACAGCCTCTCGTTTACCTCGCCGGTGTTTACCCTCTATGGCATACCCATCTATACGGTTTGGGGGACCAACGATCCCGGTCCTACGGTTAAGGGCGATCCTGCTGTCAACGGCTGGACCTATTTGGGGGCTCATCGTAAGAGCGAAGGCGTGCTCTGGAGCGATGCCTGGAGCCGCACCACCATGACCTTCCCCGATGGCGCAAACCAATATCGGCACATCATGTGGATCGCCGACAAAAACTGGCATGGAACGCACTATTTCTTCGAGGTGGATGTGTTTGAGGAAAAGTGAAGATGATACGGAGAAATGAAACCATTACAACATACCCGTTATATACTGATAACCTTTAAATGATGCTTATGAAAAATTTATTCCCTACCGTTTTTATGATGCTTGTAATGAGTCTGAGCTGTGCAACACCAAGTGAAGCGCAGGCTCAGTCTTATCAGAAGGCCGATAATCCGCTTTTTACGCCCTGGGCCGAAGAGGTGGGACCCGATAATGCCCTGCCCGAATATCCCCGGCCGATGATGAAAAGAGACCACTGGCAG
>JAGXLC010000250.1 GCA_018334875.1 Bacteroidales bacterium
GGTGGTTTGTGTCCGACAAATACAGATTCTGAAAATATGAATCTATCTGTTGAATTGATTTTGTTTCCAATTTCCATGGCCTGTTGCAGGGTATCCCCCTTTGTAGATACACGCCGCGGCGTGTATTTACAAAGGGGGTGTAAATGGGCACTGGAAATAATCAAAATCATAAACAAGAAGAATTTGTTGGTCACATCAGGAGAAACTACCATACATGGGCAGGTCTTTTTCACCTTCATAATCCGGGTTTTTTTAGTTGGATGTTATAATATGTTATAACATATTCAATGTTTTTGTGCCTGCTGCAGGATAATTCCCCTTTGTAGATACACGTCCATATTTGTCTCTACAAAGAAGGTTGCTGCCTGCCATTGTATCACAAAAAAATAAAAAATAAGGAAGAAACAGACGTATTTCTACTTCATTATTCATAATATTTTTTTCTATATTTGTTTATGAAGTGAGACAATAATTTTAAATTTATGGAAGACCATGTCAAACAGTCAACAGATTATTAAAGACGATCAAGGGAATAAAATAGGGGTATTTTTACCTATTAAAGAATATGAAAGAATACTTGATCAACTTGAAGAATTAGAAGACATAAAAGCCTACGATGAATATAAATCTTTGGAGGAAGAATCCATTCCATTGCGGGATGCAATAAAGCAAAGAAAACAGCAGAATGGCTAAATACACTGTATTTATTACCAAAACAGTCCGCAAACATTTAGCAAAACTCCCCAATGAAGTAGCTGATCGGTTGGAAGAAAAGATGCTTTAACTCGAAGACAATCCCAGACCCAGGGAAGCTAAGAAACTTAAAGGGCGTGATGCCTATAGGATTAGAGTGGTGATTACAGGTTCATTTATATTATTAAGGATAAAATGCTTGTTATAACCATCATTAAGATCGGTCATCGAAAAAATATTTATAAATAGTCATTATCTTATCGTTATATTGAATTATTTGATTCTAAGATTGGAGTCTCACTCACTTACCACACAGAAAGTGGTGATTAGTTTTTAAGGTGCTGGATAATAATCACTTTTGCTTTAGTCAAGTTGTTGGAAGTTGTAAAAGAGTTGTAAAAAATAATACAGTTTACTCTTGGTTTTTCTTTGTAAACTGTCCAGGATCAATAAGCGGTAAATGTGCATTGTGAAGGAAGGTTCCGCTGAAATTAGCAAACATGACACCCCGGGTAGTTGAAATGGATACAGTATTTAAATCTGTGAGCATCTCTTTTGGGAAATCAACTGTTTTATTTTCATAATCAGCAAATTCTTCAAGGTTTTTTACTTCATAGTTACAAGCCACTTTTATAGAGCCTAAGAGAGTTGCATTATCTTCGTGAAGCACACTTACAGAAGTGATGGCAGATACAAGTTGCTTCTTCATGTTGATTTTGTGTTCTATATTAATATTAAAGTGGTATTGTTTAATTTCACTCTGTGGCCTTTTTTCATAGTAAAGATGAATGTCTAATAATTCAATTCCTGTTAATTTGTATTCTGTGGTTGGATAATTTGTCGAATTGGTCATATTCAATTAAATTAACAATTGTGTGCTCCCATGTTCAATAAAAAGAAGCCTGATTCAGTTTGAAGTTCTTCCATTATAGATTCCCTTGTTCCTGCTTCTGAACTCACTGTAACGGTGTTTTGCTGAATAACGATTGCTTTAGATTCTTCTCGAAAGTTGATTAATTGAATGCCTAATACTTCTTCGAGGTCAGACAATGTATCTATAGTGAAATTATGAGTACCGCTTAAATATTTGGAAATCTCTGATGGCTTCTTTTCCAAAGCTTCAGCCAAATCTTTATTTTTCCAGCCCTTTGCTCTCTTGGCTTCATCGATTCTGGTTGCCAGCATCATTCTTTTTTCAGTTCTTTTGTATACCTTCTCATCTGTCTCGTCCATTAATTCGTCTAAAGCTGGACTTGTATAATCTTCTGCTTTCTTTTTCTTAATCATAATTTTCAGGTTTAAAGTCAAGATTGCCTAATAAATCCGTATAATCTTCAGAAAATTCTATTTCATCTTCCTGCATTCTTTTTCGGATGTCTTTTGCTATTTGTCTTAAAAAATAATTTTCTTCTTTAAGTTTCGAGTCTTCTTGCAATGTTTGGGTGGTTTTTTCGCCGCCACCTCCTAAGATGATTAAGGTCTTTCCATAACGAATACAATACAATCTTAGATTTTTACCCGGGTGATCATATAAGGCGCAAACTCCGTCTCCCGGTTCTCCTTCATTGAGTTTGAAAAATTGTTCCCTGGCTCCGGTTTTATGACCTATAATTTTAATACGGTTAATAATGTCTTTTAGTTCACTCTTAAATGAAAATTTATTTTCGTTTATAAACCGGTCAAGCATCGTTTTTTCTTCATCTAAAAGAAAGACAGAATAAATGGAGGTTTTATTCCCGCTTAATTTTTTTTCTTTTACCAATTTATAATGTTTCATTTAAGATTGCCTCAAATGTAATGAAAAATTTAACTTAAAAGTTAAATTTGAGTTTTTGTTTTGTAGAATTTAAAAATACAAATTTTTCAGAAGTTTTGTTTCCCTACTATCAGTCTTTACTTTCCCACACAAAAGTGCTTAAATATATTCCCCAGCACCTCGTCCGTGGTTATTTCTCCCGTTATCTCACCGAGATAGTGGATCACCTGGCGGACGTCCATGACGAACAGGTCTGAGGAAAGGCCGGATTCCATGCCTTCGCGGGCGCGCTGGAGGGCATCGTATGCATTTTTTAAAGCTTCGTAGTGGCGTACGTTGGTAACCATGATCTCATTCTGATTCAGCGGGGAGTAGTTTACCGAGTTGAGCAGCTTGCTGGTAAGCTTATCAATGTTGGTGCCCTGTTTGGCTGAAATGCGCAGCAATTCATCCTCCGTATGGATTACCTTTCGAATGGCTTTTTCTATATCTACCACTTCATCTTCTGTGGTAACCTGATCTACTTTATTAAGTAGAATCATCAATTTTTTTGACGTTCCTTTGATCCGTTCTTCTACCTTTTTGATGGTTTCTACTACGGTTTCGGTTGGTTGCGTGGCATCAACCAGCAGTAGAACAATCTGTGCCTTGTCTATCTGATCGAATGTACGTTCGATGCCTATGGTCTCAATTTTTTCCCGGGTATCCCTGATGCCTGCCGTATCAATAAATCGGAATTCAATGCCCTGAATGTTGATCAAATCCTCAATTACATCACGTGTAGTGCCGGCTATATCGGTTACTATGGCCTTTTCTTCATTTAGGAGGCGGTTGAGTAAAGTGGACTTGCCCACATTGGTATTACCGGTGATGGCCACTGGAAAGCCGTTTTTAATGGCGTTGCCCAGTTCGAATGAATTCAGCAGCTTTGATATCAATTGGTCAATTTCCTCCAGCAATTCCTTAAGTTGGGTTCTATCGGCAAATTCCACATCCTCTTCGCTGAAATCCAGTTCCAGCTCAATCAGCGAAATGAAGTTCAGCAATTTCTCGCGTAGGTTTCGAATCTCTGAGGAAAACCCACCGCGCATCTGCTGCATGGCCAGCTTATGAGAAGCCGAAGAAGTGGAGGCAATCAGATCGGCCACGCCTTCTGCCTGGGCCAGGTCCATCTTGCCGTTGTGAAAGGCCCGCATGGTGAATTCGCCGGGATTGGCCGTGCGGGCCCCGTGATTGATCAATAATTGCAGCAACTTTTGCTGGATATACATCGATCCATGGCACGATATTTCAACCATATGATTTCCCGTATAGGAATGGGGTGCATGATAGGGAACCAACAACACCTCATCGAGCACCTGTTCTCCTTCAATTATACTGCCAAGATGCATTTTGCGGGGCATCAGCTCTTCCGTATTTTTATGACTGCCTCTGGGTTGAAAGATTTTATCAATCAATGAGAAGACTTCGTTGCCGTCCACCCGCACAACAGCAATGGCACCATTTCCCTGTGGAGTGGAGATGGCACATATGTTACCGGCATCCATCATTTGGGGACTGATTTTGTTTGCTGCAAATTTAACTAGCTTTAATTGAAATAGGAGTGAGGTAACTAAATTATTCAGAATGCGTATATATAATAGATTTGTCTTTCACCAATAAATGAGTTAATTTTGAATGTAAATTAGATAAAGGCAACTATGAGCATTTTGGTCAATAAGGATTCCAGGGTTATTGTGCAGGGGATTACAGGAAGTGAGGGAACTTTTCATACCGAACAGATGATGGATTACGGTACCCAGGTAGTCGGTGGGGTTACACCCGGAAAGGAAGGAATGAAACACCTGGGCGTTCCTGTTTTCAATACGGTGGAAAAAGCTGTGGAAGAAACGGCAGCCAATACTTCGGTCATATTTGTTCCTCCCGCATTTGCAGCAGATGCCGTTATGGAAGCCAGTGATGCAGGTATCGAGGTTGTAGTGGCTATATCTGAAGGGATCCCCACGCAGGATATGGTTAAGCTAAAGGAGTTCATCAAAGACAGCGGAACCGTTTTAATCGGGCCCAACTGTCCGGGGATTATAACTCCTGAAGAATGCAAGGCAGGCATCATGCCGGGATTCATTCATAAAAAGGGCTCGGTGGGTATTGTGTCCCGATCCGGAACATTGACCTATGAAGCAGTGGATCAGGTAACCAAGCTGGGAATGGGCCAATCAACCTGTATTGGGATAGGAGGGGACCCCATTGTTGGAACCTCCACGCTGGATGCAGTTAAACTATTTATGGATGATACTGAAACAGATGGCATCATCATTATTGGGGAGATTGGAGGAAGCATGGAAACAGAAGCTGCAGAATGGATCCGGGTAAACGCTACCAAACCGGTAGTTGCTTTTATTGCCGGAAAAACGGCTCCGAAAGGCAGGAGAATGGGGCATGCAGGAGCCATCATAGGAGGGAAATCGGATACTGCTTCAGCCAAGATTGAAACCATGAGAAGGTGCGGGATTCATATTGCAGAATCCCCGGCGGGTATCGGTCAGGCCATGTTTGATGCACTAAGTAAAGCCTGTCCATAAATACAGATGCTGGTTAAAGCGTCTCTAAACAGATGAGATAAACAATTATTAAAATACATGGTACATGCAGGACAAAGATTGGAGCGATAGAGTCATTCTCATCGCCGAAGATGAAAAGATCAATTATCTTTACCTGAAATCGATTTTTGATAAAACCGGTGCCAGCACATTATGGGCCAGGAGCGGATCAGAAGCCGTTCAAATGTGTAGGGAGCATCCTGTAGACATTGTATTGATGGATATCAAAATGCCCGGAACCGACGGAAATGAAGCCACCCGAAATATAAAAGCGTTGAATTCCGATATTGCGGTAATCGTTCAAACTTCCTACACGATGAAAGAAGACAGTAAAAAAGCCTTTGAAGCCGGTTGTGATACCTTCCTAAGCAAACCCGTCCGCCCGAAAAATCTGCTGGCGATCGTTGAAAAGTATATTTAACCAGTAGGCAGTAGGCAGTAGGCAGTAAGCAGTAAGCAGTAAGCAAAAAATAGGCAGTAGCCACTTATCAATGATAATTCATTCAAACCATACTATGGTTTAATAGCAAAACTGCTCAGGATTTTTGATCAAACTACCTAACATTTTGTCAACTTCAGAATATTTGCCGATAAAATAATTATGGGTTTCTTTATTGATGAATTCATGATCTAATGAAAAATTCAACCAAACTGTGGTTCCAGAAGCCTCACCATATCGGAATCGGTTAATTTATAAGCAAAATGTGTGAGATATCTTCTTTTACTTCAAGCCTCTGATATATTTGCAGATACAGACCGTGAAGATATTCTGATCTGATCAGTCTAGTTATACCTTTCTTCTTTAGGGGAATGTTTTGAAACCTCAAAAATTTCAACAGCCAATTGAAAAGAAAGCTGATATACCTTCAGATCGCGAAAACCTTTATAATTACCAATTTTATATTTTTATAAACAATTAATTAGCCCCATATTTACTGTCTACTGTCTACTGCCTACTGTTTACTGCTTACTGTTTACTGCTTACTGTCTACTGCTTACTGTCTACTGCTTACTGCCTACCGCCTACTGCCTACTGCTTACTGCCTAATGCCTACTGCTTAGTGCCTACTGCCTACTGCCTACTGCTTACTGCTTACT
>JAGXLC010000251.1 GCA_018334875.1 Bacteroidales bacterium
CAATAAACATAACACATTTTTATATGAAAAAAAATTTTTTGGGGATTTTTTTTGGAATTTTTTTTCATTTACACAATAGTTTGGCTTACACAATCTTATTAACCACACAAAATCATTCCCGGAACGAAAATAAAAAATAAGGTAATAAGGTTATGATTATGTGGGGAACCTTTTTGCTACTGAGGTTTAATATATTGGAAATAAGGTTAAATAAGCCCTTGCCCTATCTTCAACCCGGTAGCGGGGAACATGAATGAGGTTGTTGGTGTTCACAATCCCTTCGTCAATGCCGATAAAGACTTTATAATTGGATACAACCCCGTGAGGTAAGCCTACCAGATCCATTGTAATCAACCACAATGAGGTTTCCGTGGCCTGAAAAAGCCGTTGCAGACTTTACAAGGCCAGCTCCGCAGCCGGATCGGACATTGTCATCGGGTACAATCAGGGTCCCATGATTGCAATAGCCATTGCAGATATTACAACGAGATGCTTGTAGCATTAAGGCCGGTTTTAGCCGGATACAACCGGGGGAGCAAGGTTTGCCGGGTCCATTGTAATCATCAACAATGAGTTATCCGCAGCCGGAAAGGCCGTTGCAGGATTTACAACCATGTTTCCGAGATTTTGCATAGCCATTGTGAACGCTTACAATGCATGTTTATATAATAAATAACAACATTGTAAACTTTTCAACCCTATTACCGGATCCGAATAAGACATTGCTACCGGATACAACCGGGGGAGCAAGGTTTGTCGGGTCCATTGTAATCATCAACAATGAGGTATCCGCAGCCGGAAAGGCCGTTGCAGGATTTACAACCGGGTTTTTGAAATTTTGCATAACCGTTGTGAACGGCTACAATCCCTATTCCGCCAAAGTCAGGTCCGTTGTCAAACCTGCAATCCCATTGCCGAGGCTCAACAGGGCGTTGTTTTCTGATACAACGGGGTGAGCAAGGTTTGCCGGGTCCCTTGTAAGAATTACAATGAACATTCCGCCGCCGGAAAGTTCGTCGCAAGATTTACCACCCTTATTCCAATGCCAGGAAAGATGTTGTTGCCGGTTACAATGCCTGTTCCGGGATCCGGGCAGCCATTGTAACCCTTTAAAAGCAGGTTTCCATTACCAGACATGAGGTTGTAGCCGTTTACAAGCGGGGTGGTAAAGATGGATGATTGGATGCTTGCCCGCACGCTGTCGCTGAAGCTTTAGCGTAAGCAACCGTAACGAAGTGGAGGTGGGCTTGCCCGCACGCTGTCGCTGAAGCTTTAGCGTGAGCAACCGAAACGAAGTGCAGGTGGAGTAAGAAGTAGAGAGTGATTTGTAAGCCATTTGGCGTCTTGCCGTCGTAGACGGCAGATAGCGATAGCACGGGGAACCAGAATTAAAGGCGCTCCAACCATGGAAAAAGATTTAGGCACCACACACGCCTGGAGCGCAAGGAAGGTACCGATGGGGAAGAACCGAAGAGGAAATAGATTCTCGTGTTCCACGTCTCGCCTCCGGGGATAATCTGGCCGGATGTTATGGGTGAACCATAACGCGAGACACGAGACATGCTCGTTCTTTCCTGAAAAAATCAAATAAAAAGGATCTATTCCTGATCCGGCCCCATTTTCTTTTGCCCGGATCAAATGAAATTGTATATTTGTCTCCGGGTACCAGAAACATATTAATTTCCACTTATTATGGCATCAGGTCCGGTTCTTATACTCATTTTGATCCTCTCAATAGGGTTCATCATTCTGGCAACTGCCAGGCTAAAAGTTCATCCCTTCATTGTGCTGATCACCACCTGTTTCCTGGTAGCCCTGGCCGCAGGGATGCCGTTGGATAAGATCGGTGAAACCATCGGCGAAGGATTCGGCAGCATTCTGGGCAATATTGGAATTGTCATTGTTTTGGGAACCATTATTGGTACCATACTTGAAAAATCGGGGGCTGCCATCAAGCTTGCCGATATGGTGCTGAAAATAACAGGAAATAAAAGACCTGCCCTGGGTCTCTCCCTGATCGGCTATATTGTATCCATTCCTGTATTCTGTGATTCGGCCTATGTGATCTTATCCTCACTGAAGCGATCCATCATACACAAAACAGGTAAGTCGGCGGTAACACTGAGTGTTGCACTTGCCACAGGCCTATATGCTTCCCATACACTGGTTCCCCCGACGCCCGGTCCGCTGGCCGCAGCCGGAAACCTGGGAATGACCAAACAGTTGGGGCTGGTGATCCTCTTTGGATTGGGCATCTCACTTATTACCATGTATGCAGGCAACTTATGGGCCTCCTATAGCGGAAAAAAGCATCAGTCGGGTGAGGATACGGAAAAACCGGAGCTGGACCATTCAGAGATTGAAAAACATTATGGAAACCTGCCTTCAGGATTCAAAACACTGGCTCCTATCTTTATTCCCATCGTACTCATTGCCCTGGGATCCATAGGCGATTTACCCGGAAAGCCCCTGGGAGAAGGCAGTGCGTATAGAACCATAACATTTTTGGGCTACCCGATGAATGCATTGTTTATCGGATTCTTATTTTCTTTGTTGTTGTTGCCGAAATTCACAAGAGAAACACTCAGTGACTGGATCGGAAAAGGCATTCAATCAGCCGGGCCCATTATTATCATTACGGGAGCCGGCGCTGCTTTTGGAAATGTATTGCAAGCGACACAAATTGGAGAGAATCTGGGGCAGGCATTATCGGATTACCATCTGGGAATATTTTTGCCCTTCATCATTGCCGCAGCGTTAAAAACAGCCCAGGGATCCTCCACGGTCGCCCTGGTAACAGCTTCCGCACTGGTGGCACCCTTGCTGCCCGGCCTGGGCCTGGAATCATCACTGGGGAGAACACTGGCGGTAATGGCAGTTGGCGCAGGAGCCATGACGGTGAGCCATGCCAACGACAGCTTTTTCTGGGTGGTGAATCAGTTCAGCAAGATGGACGTAGCCACCTCCTACAAAACCTTCACAATAGCCACCCTGGTACAGGGGATACTTACACTGGCAGTTATCTATCTGCTTTATCTGGTGCTGATCTAAATGCTAATACATATTAACCTGACCCAGATAAATTCTAAATCCTAAATTCTAAATTCTAAATCCTAAATTCTAAATCCTAAATTCTACATCCTAAATTCTACAGTCTGAATCCTAAATTCTAATGATCCAATATTTTGATAACCAAAACAGGAGCCCGGTATAAAAAGGTATATTTCCGCCAAGAAAATCAAGAGTACAATACGAAATTTTATGAGCTCATGCAGCACTTGCAATTCAAATTTCGTCCATATTAATAAAGCGGTTATCTTACAAAAAAGCTTATCTTTATAAGCAGCAGCATAAAAAATAAACCGTCTTTAACATGCAAACGGATAAACAACAAGCCCTATACAAGAACATTCATCAGGATGTGATTGACAGGTGCAGAAAGGGGGAACAGAAAGCACAGTTCCAGATATATAAATTGTATTATAAAGCCATGTTTAATACAAGCTTCCGGATAGTAAACGACCGGATGGAGGCGGAAGACATCATGCAGGAAGCTTTTCTGAAAGCGTTTGACAAGATCCACACCTACAGCGGAAAAGTAAGCTTCGGAGCATGGCTGAAGCGGATTGTCATCAATCATTCACTGGATGAATTAAAAAAAAAGAAAATAGAACTTGATTCGCTGGAAGACAGTGTATATAATCCTGAAGAAGAAGAAAAAGCAGAGGAGGAAGAAGAGGAAACAGAGATATGGAATAAGGTAGAGGAGATCCGGGAGGCCATCAACGGACTGCCAGATGGATACCGAATCGTATTGTCTCTTTATCTGCTTGAGGGATTTGACCACGAGGAAATAGCAGAAATTTTAAACATGACAAGTTCCACATCCAGATCCCAATATACAAGGGCTAAAAATAAACTCAGAGAAGAACTGGCAAAAAACCGAAACAAAAAATGAAGCATCTTGAAGACATAATACGCTCCCACAGAAGTGAATTTGATGATATGGAGCCCCCGGAAGGCCATTTTGAAAGATTTGACCAAAAGCTCCGAACATACAACCGACGCAAGCGGTTGTTCAACTGGAACGTTATATTGAAAGCTGCTGTTGTTGCTGTGCTGGTAGTGCTCTCAGGACTATGGGTCTCCGACCGGATCAGTGAGCAGCAAACCCCGGAAAGCCTGGCGCTGGAAAAGGTCTCACCGGAAGTCAAAGAAGCGCATTTCTATTACTCTTCGCTGATGGAGAAAAAGTATGAACAGATCAAACAGTTTGACTTCAGGGATGAAGAACAAAAAGAAATGCTGTTGAATGAGCTTCAGGATATGAATTCCATCTATGTTAACATAAAGGAAGATCTGAGGACGAATCCCAACGACCCCCGGGTGATTAATGCCCTGATCAGGCATTATCAAATGAAGCTGGAGGTTATGAATCAAATTCTGGATCAGCTCCAGAGCATTAATGAACAAACAAAATCAAAGGAAAAAAAAGATGAAAGCTATGAAACTACTGAAACTTAAACATGCGACCCTCCTGGTTCTTGCTGTATTTTTCAGCGTAAACCTACAGGCCGCAAAGGATGAATATTCCAAAAATAAACACAAGGAATATGATGTAAACGAAAAAACCCTTCTCGTTTTATCGAATAAATACGGTAATGTGAATGTTACCAACTGGGAACAGGACAAAGTCTCCATCGATGTAAAGATCACAGTGGATCACAGGAGAGAAGACGAGGCGAGAGCACTGCTTGAGGACATCAATGTAAGCATTGACAAACAGGATAATACCATCGAGGCCACTACGGAATTTGCCAGAAATTTCAACAGGTCAGGCGGATTGTTCAGTTTTGGCGACGACAGCAAGGAATTCACAATCAACTACGAGGTTAAAATGCCCCGGTATCTTAATCTTGAGCTTGAAAACAATTACGGGGATGTATTCATCAACGAAATAACCGGCCGGGCTGACATATCGGTAAAATACGGTAACTTAAAAGCCAACAAGATACTAAGGGACAATTCCAAACCTTTGAGTCAGGTAAACCTGGCCTATTCCAACGGAAGTATCGGCGAAGTGAACTGGCTGAAAATTACATTGAAATACACACCCAACAATTGTAATATTGAAAAAGCCAAGGCACTTATTGCAGTCACCAAATATTCCAAGCTCAACGTGCAACAAGCCAGCTCACTCGTGTGTGAATCGAAGTATGACAACTACAGGTTGGGCAGCCTGAGCAATCTTGTTTGTGAGGCCAAATACACAGACTTCAGAGTGGACCGGGTGAGTAAAAAAATCGATGTGGTAAGCCAATACGGGGATTTCAGAGTCAGTAAAGTGCCCATGGAATTTGAAAAGATTAAGGTAGACAACAAATACGGCAGAGTTAATATAGGTATAGACAAAAATGCCAGTTATCAGCTTAAAGGAGAAGCCAAATATGCCGATATTGATTTTCCGGACTCAGGAAATGTAAGCAGAATTGAAAAGAATACGGAAACGAAAGTATCAGGCCGTGTAGGCAAGGATGAAAATACAAAATCTGAGGTCCATATAATGACCAAATACGGTAATGTCCATCTGGAATAAAGTTAGATTTCTCATAGACAGATTCTGTAAACGATAAAAAGGCATCAACTTGAAGGGATGCCTTTTTATTTTCTTAAATTTCCAAGTTCCAAACTGTCCATCTTGTTTAAATAACAAATTCCAAATAACAAATAACAAACACCTCCCCCAAAGGCAGGCGGGGGATTACAATAACCAATTACCAAACCTTTGAATTTATGCTATCACTTCTAAAAATTTTGTTTTTTTAGCAAAATTTTGCTGCAATTTAAATTCTAAAGTTTGGTAGGCCTTACTTTGGGCCGATCTTAAAAGATATTTGGTTAAATTGCTTAATTTTGAGAACGATACCTATCATCAGGTTATGAAAAATTTGTTTGCAGCTAAAGCTGCGGTAAGATTAATGCAGGTATTCTGGATTGTTTGTAATTTTGATCATTGAAAATTTGGTAATTATTTGTTATTTGGTGCTTGGTGCTTGAAATTTAATATTTTCATATACATTGATACAGTTACATACCAATATTACTAGAATCCATAAAGTTGCTTCATCTTCTCAAAGATCT
>JAGXLC010000252.1 GCA_018334875.1 Bacteroidales bacterium
TAAATGAAACCAAAGGTAAAACCAGATTGCCGGCTTTAGCCGTTGCCTAACTTTAATATAGCGCTACATCGTTTACAAGATTTTAATTGTGATTTATAGCAAAACATCGTTTACAAAGTGTGCCCCCATGGAGCAGCGCCGTCTATGGAACCTAACCTATAAAGTCTACCTATGTTCAGCTACCTGGCAACAACCGATTCTTTAATGCTGCCTTCGTAGAAGGCCAATAGCGATAGCAACAATTCGCCAGCCGATTCCTGCGCCTCGCAGAGCGCGCGATAAAATGCGGATTCTATATATCATTATGAATTTGGTGAATAATTATGTAAAATGCTAATGATTCTGATAACTAACAAGGAAGGAAGGGTAGCGAGGGCACAATATTTTTGAACCACAATAGGGACATAGAACACAATTGCCGGTAACCAGAGGTATGTTGCTCTTCTGCAATACCCAACCCTGAAAGGGTTCAAAGATAGTAGCCCCGGGCAGCGCCCGGGGTAGAATAGCACAAAACATTAAAGCGCTCCAACTGCTACCAAAGAATAGGGCAACAACCGTTGTTGGAGCGCAATGAACGAACCGGTAAATATCACATTATTCCCTATGACGAGGAATATATTCACCAAACGAAATATCTATCGCGCACTCTGACGAGGCGCCCAATAACCCGGGGGTGTTGCATCTCTATCGCTATATGCCCCTTATCGGGGCAAGAGGCGGGATATTCAGAGCATATAGGTTGAATTCAACGTTATAGATGAAAAACAACTATTGAAACATCCAATAATAATTTGATCTGTATATATCCGTGGCTATTATCAAAAAAATCAATCTTCCATTCGTGTACCTGTCCCGTCTAAAAGCGGGATTCGTGGCCATCTCATTAGTGCACCTGTCCCGTCTGAAAGCGGGATTCGTGGCCATCATTAATCCATTTCAAATCCGTGGCCATCCACAAACCAAAAAAAAGGGGCTGCACCCTTTGGCAACCCCTTTTCATATTCACTTTAAGATAAAATACTATTCGTATGCCGGGTCCTGCTTCAAGGATGGCTGAATGTCGAGCTGATCCTGCGGTAACGGCCAATAATCGTCACTTTCACTATTATAGGAAGCGCCCTTCATAAAGGTTCTGAACTGAACATCTTCTTGTATGTAATCGTTCAGCACATCTTCAGCAATACCCCAGCGCCGAAGCTGGAAGTAACGCAGCCCTTCGGTGGCGAACTCAAGGCGATGCTCCAGTCTTACAGCCTTTCTTGCTTCTTCTTGTGAATTAAATACAGGGGAATCTTCAGGATAAGGCTCAATGTTGTAATTGGCAGCATCTTCATCCCAGTTAATTTCGTCCTCTGTGGGTTGATCGCCCAGCTCATCGGTAGTAACACGACCTTTAACATAATCGCTGTTCTTTGCCCTCTCTCGTATCTTATTTACCAGCTGTCGGGCATAATCAAGTTCATTGTTTTCCACAGCAATTTCAGCCCTCCAAAGCAACACATGGCTATATCGATAGGCTCTAAAATTACGGGCATTTTTAAATCCTCCCCACTGGGTATAAGAACCGTCATTTTCCTCCAGATGCATGTATTTCTTGGTCATATATGGTCCACCGTTGGATTGAGAACGAATCCAAGCTCTGCCCTGATGAATGCCCCAACCAAGAAAATCAACACCACGACGTGCAATAGTCCAGTCTACACGCGGATCAAGTGGATGATCAGTAGGTTCAAAGGAGTCACCACTGGCTACAGCCATGTCATTGGCCAGATCGTCACGATCTTCCTTGTCCAATACCGGCAACCCTTCTGAAGTTGTTTGGAAAGCCTCAAAAAGATTCTGCGAAGGCTGAAAGAAACCCCAGCCCAAACCGGCAGCACCCGATTGATGAAATACGGCGCCTGTTAGGACAAGATAGTTAGCACTACTTGCATCTGCTGATACTTGTATCTCAAATATGGACTCTTCATTATTCTCAGTAGTAGCTTTATAATTGTCGTAATAGTTATCGACCAGAGCAAACTTGTTACTTCCGATAATATCATCTAGCAGTGTCTCGGCCTCGCCAAGCTCATTCTGAAACATATGGACATGGGCTTTAACAGCCATTGCAGCATATTTATGCGGTCGTCCCGGATCGCCCATAGGCGGGTTTTCCGGTAAATTGTCGATGGCATACTGAAGGTCAGCTTCTATTTCATCCCATCCCTCGGAATCGTTGGGTACCTCCTCAGGGGGCATACCCAATTCTTCTTCTGTTTTGACATAGGGAATCTTCTCAAAAATTCTGGTAGCTTTAAAATGATACCAAGCTCTTAAAAATTTAGCTTCAGCTTCAATTTCCGTAGCCCGGTTGTCAGAAATTGGATTATCTCCCTCCTGGGTTGTCCATAAAAAATTTAGTACATCATTGGTACGGGAAACTCCATTATAACAGTCACTCCATCTTGCAGACATATAAGGATTTGCTGGAAGTGTATTGTACCTCTCTACAGAATTAAAAGCACTCTGATCGCCATAAGAAGTACCTTTGTAAGTATTATCGGAGGCACAGTCTCCATAGGTCCAGTCGGTACCCAACGCACCCCCAAAATATGCATTACCGGGTAGCATGTCATAGGCACCAATCAAAAGACCTTCAACACCATCTTCGGTTTTCATAACCTCTCCAGCTGCTGTTCCCGTCGGTTGTTTATCAAGAAACTCTTCCTTGCAGGAATACAAGAATACAAATAATCCTGCTAATGTTGTGATTAATATTAAATTAATTATTCGCTTCATAGTTACAATTTTTTATTTTGTTTATAAACATCATGCTGTGAGAAAATTAAAGACCAAGGTTCACTCCAAACATGATTCTTTGAGATGTTGGCCAGGCACCACGATCTATGCCTTTATTAATTCCTGAAGTATTCACTTCCGGATCCAGTCCAGAATAATTGGTTATGGTAAAGAGGTTGGTTGCCTGTCCGTAAATCACAATATTTCTGAAAGCCTCCCCTGGAAACAGAGTACTTAAATCGTAGCTAATACGCAAGTTCTGCATGCGCAGATAAGATGCATCTTCCATAAAATAGGTATTTGGATATTGGCTACCGATATCATCAAACTCTGCCTTTGGCATGGCTGCATTTTCGTTATTATCCAGATAAGGACTTCCCCAGGATTCATACAGCCTTCTGTGACTGCGATTCCCCAAAAATTGCTCAAAATCAATCCAACGTCTCACGTAATTGACCATATCGTTGCCATAGCTTGTATATAAACGGGTGCTTAAACGAAATCCTTTATAAGTCAGACTGAAATTCAACCCTGCTGTAAAATCAGGGTGCGGATCGCCAATATAGGTTCGGTCCTCCTCATTAATAATACCGTCTTCATTAACATCCTTGTATTTGAAACGGCCCGCTTCATTATAATCCCCATCTTCTCCAAAAGCAGTGGGATGATTATTGGCTTCCGACTCACTCTGGAATATGCCTTCCACTACATAGCCATAAAATTCCGGGAACTGAGTGCCACTTTCAGCTCTTGTATAGGACATTTCACGGAATTCACTTCCTTGCATGAACTCCTCTTCCTGACCGGAAAGTCGGACCACTTCATTTTTATAGGAGGATACATTCAGATTGATGTTATACTGCAGCTCATTATTCATTGCAGCTCCTTGATATCCAAGTTCAACGTCTATACCCGTATTCTCCATTTCACCAACGTTAATTGAGGGAGCAGAAGCTTGGCCCAGCACATCGGGTATTCGCTTCGGATAAAGCATATCCTCTGTCACCCTCTGCCACAAGTCAACAGTAATATCAATGTTCTCAAAGAGAGTAGCATCCAATCCTAGATTAGAAGTTACGGTGGACTCCCATAGCACGTTGGGATTGCCAAAACTCGATCGATAGAAACCTGATGAACCAGGTCCTGAATTAGCTCCTGTTACGGGATAATATGAACTCCATGAACTTGAAGCAAATGTAGTGAATGAATTGTAGTTACCAATCCGGTCATTACCGGTTTCTCCATATCCTACTCTTAGTTTAAGAAAATCCAACCAGTTGTCGGTCCCGGCCATGAAGCTTTCGTTGGATATTCTCCAACCTGCGGAAAAGGCAGGAAATAATCCATAACGATTTTCACTACCGAAACGGGAAGAACCGTCCCGCCGAATAACACCCTCCAACAGGTACTTATCGCTTAATGTATAGTTCACACGGCCAAAAACAGAGAATAAAGCCCATTCGCTTACATTGCCATAGTTGGTCTGATTTTGGACTCCTGCATCCATCTGCATATAAATGGGGTTCCTGGAGAAAAATTGATCTCTTGAAGCTCCTCTCCAGCGGGAATTATTATCTATTGCCTCGGTACCAGCCATTACTGTAAGATCGTGTATTTCTGCAAAAGTATTGGAGTATTCCAACGTATTGGACCAGTTCCACTGCAACCCAAACCAATCGCTTTCAGATAGTCCATCGAATTTTCCTCTTTCTGAAAAAGCTTTCTCAACATATCCAATGTTCCTACCCTGCGAGGCATCGTAATCAAATCCAAAAAGAGTTCTTAATGACAAACCTTCAAAAATGGTGGCCTCTGCATAAGCATTCCCACTGGCATTGAGGCTCTTATTCCAGTCATGCCGATTCGACCACATATCAAAATAAGGATTATTCGCATTTCCAGTACCTTCGGCCCTGGTACCAGCAAGATTGCCCTTAATATCATATACAGGGACAATGGGTTGCATACGGTAAGTCTGAGAAATAGCTGTCCATTCAGCGTTGTCTCCCTGATTGCCCCAATCCTTGCTATAGGTAACACCTATTTTTTCACCTACTTCCAGCCAATCTGCCGGATTGGTAGTGACGTTGGAACGCAGGTTGTATCGTTCGAATCCGGTATGTTTCAGAACACCTTCTTCTTCCGTATAGCCCACCTGGAATGAATAGTTGGTGGTTTCGCTTCCTCCGCTTAGGTCCACACTGTATTCCTGATAGGCGGCATCCCGGTCGATTACATCCATCCAGTCAGTACCTTCTTGGTTGGCCTTCATAATAATGTATGTATCATCACCATCCTCATGGACCATCTTTCGATCATAATTACTATGGTCTGCCTCATCAGCACCGGCAGGTAAAATGTATTCGGGAATGGTTGGCTCATCGCCACTACCATATTGCACATGACTGTAATCCTCTCTACCCGAATTATCTGCCATTAACCAGAGCATCTCACCATATTCCCGGGTATTAAGCAGATTATAAGAATTTTTGTTACGGCTAATCCCATTTCTTACCTTAACATTAACCTGGGTTGGCTGCCCTTTCTGTCCACTCTTGGTAGTAACCAAAACCACCCCATTGGCAGCTCTCGCACCATAAATGGCCTGGGCAGCGGCATCCTTCAATATGGAAATGGATTCAATATTCTCAGGATTCACATTGCCACCCGGTACACCATCAACCACCCAAAGGGGATTGTTATCATTAATCGTACCGAGCCCACGAATCCGAATCGAGGCACCACCACCAGGAGTGTGGGATTCCTGTACAGTTACACCGGAAACGCTCCCTTTCAGTGACTCGGAAGCATTAACGGAAGCCATATCTGCCAGTTCATCAGTATCAACTGAAGAAACAGAACCGGTAACTTCTCCTGCCTGCTGGGTAGCATAACCAACGGCTACAACTTCTTCCAATTCAGTAACAGCTTGCTGCAATTCCACATTGATCTCCTGCTGTCCGCTGACATCTATGGATTGCTGCTGATAGCCAACAAAGGAAAATATTAATGTGCCATCGGAAGGAGCCTCCAGTGTATAATTACCATCCATATCAGTAGTAGTTCCAATACTCGTTCCTTCAACTACAATATTAACGCCAGGTAAGGGTTCTCCAGTTTCCGCGTCGGTTACCTGTCCAGTAATTTCTATTTCCTGTTGAAGTGCTTTACCGGACGTTGTGTTCAGATCCGAACTGTTCGAATCGGCAGATGCTAAAAGCGGACTGCTAAAAATAAATCCGCAGAACAACACAAATAGCACCATCCATTTGTTAAAAAATCTAATTTTTTGATTCATAAATTGCATGCTTTTGTTAGTTGAAATTTTTACTTTTAAACTAAAGATTGG
>JAGXLC010000253.1 GCA_018334875.1 Bacteroidales bacterium
TTTTTTAAAAGGCTTCACGCAAAGGTCGCAAAGATTTAACACGCCCGACTGCCGACGGGCAGGCAAAGAGCGCAAAGAATCTTTTTAAAGTTTGAGTTACTATAATAAATTGATGGTATTAACACTAGTCAAGCGGAATTCGTTCAGTCCTTCCCCATAAAAGTGGGCATATCCTCAACGGTAATAAAGCCTTTTTCTTCTTCCTCTTTTTCTTCCTGCTGGAAGGCATCAATCCGGACACGTGTATCCTCGTAAATTAGAATTTTCCATATTGTCTGCAGAAGAGAAATTGCCTGTGGTGTTTAATCCGTTGGATTTACATTCTTATAATTCTGGGTTATATACCTTGGCAACGGAATACAAGGACCAGCGTTTTTATCAAAAATTGATCATTCAATAAATTAGATATCCCTATAAAGGGAGATTACTCCGTTTGTTCAATATAAACCCGTTTCACTTCTGAATAATCGATGGTATCCTGTTGCTTAATGTATTTAATAATGTTTTCTGCCGTGGTAATATTGAGTGATTCACCCTCATCGATGTGTTCAAAATCGTAAGAATCCGAGATATAGCTATTTAGCCCCACGCTGTACGTGGAATCAACATTTAGTAAATCGCCTTGTTCATCTTTTACAATGATCTTTTCAATTTCATCGCTGCTGTTTACCTTCATCGTATAGGTACCCCCGGAAATACGGAGTCCCGGACTGTATGATCTGTTATAATAATAGCGGATCAAAGATATCATTTCAGCAGGTGTCATAGTAAACTTCATAAGTTCATTTCCGAATGGATCCAGGGCATAAATGGTTTTCACCCGGATCTCTCCTTTGGGGATCTCATCAATTCGTATCCCTCCGTTATTCTGAAAAGCAAAATCGAGATTGTGCATGGAAGTCTGGGCATCAGTAAAAAGCGATCCCAGCTCCCCTTTGCCTTTAATGGGCGACGCTGCATATCCTATTATCTCCGCCAGAGCTTCATTGTTGTTGTATTTGTCCACTTTGGCCTGTACCTTTTTATCTGTTTGATGAAAGGTGTTCAGATCCACCAGCTCAGATGACTTATTGGCCAATTCGCCTTTTTTGAAAGTCAGCCTGATAATACCGGCATAGTTCATATCGTCGTTGGCCTGAGTGATCAATACTCCCCTGTACTGGTCAGTCTTTTCAAGGAGCGTATGGGAATGTCCTCCAATGATGACATCAAATGCATGATACTGTTCAATCAATTGCTTATCCCGGGAATAACCCAGATGGGTAAGCCCGATCATCGCATTAGTTCCCTCAATGCTGTCAATATATTGACCGGCAACTTGTATTGGATCATAAAATTTGATGCCTTTTACTTTTGCAGGATGGGTGACTGGTTTCCCCTGATTGCCGGTTTCAAGCAAACTCAGAAAAACCAGTTCAACCCCTTCTATCTGTAGCCTATGAAAAGGTTTTGGTTGGGGCAATATGGAACCGGCAGTCTTCATATTAGCGCAGAGAAAAGGAAATTCAGCCTGTTCCATTCTTTCCTTTAAAGCTTTCTGTCCATAGTCAAATTCATGGTTCCCGATGGCCGACATATGATATCCTACCTCATTCATTAAATCAATAATAGGGAATCCGCGGGGATCATACTGGTCAACCACAGGATTTCCGCTGAAAATATCACCGGCGCTTACCAGTAAAACATGTTCATGAATTTGTTCCAAACTGTCTTTTAAAGCGGCAAGATGCGGAAAGTTATTTATGCTTCCGTGCATGTCATTGGTATGAACAATGATTACCTCGAGCTGCCGGCTGTCTGATTTTTCTTTATTTTCACATCCCCAATGAATAAAAATTATAGGAATGATGTAAAACAGGAATTTTTTCATGACGATCATTTTGGGTTTTTTCCAATTCAGACCGATTGGCAAAGAGGCTAGAGTTGGCATAGCAGATATGAGATTTAGAAATATTCTCCTTTTATTTCTTTTATGTATATTAACAGAAAGGAATATGTTGAATGTATAAAAGACATGGATTGTCAGATTATCCCTGACAATCCATGTCTTTTATTTACTTTAAAAGTTTACCCTCAATGAAAAATAGAAATTTCGTTTCCATCCCCACATGCCCACAAAGGAATCTTTGTCATGTCCGCCTAAATCATCCCCTTCTGCAATGTATTCATTGTTAAACAAGTTATGCACTATAGCATTTGCCTGAGCATCTACCCCAAAAAAATCAAAGTTGAGGGTTGCCCTGGCATCTACCACATCATAGGAAGGCAGCATATAGGATTGCTCGTCATCTTCCGTATCCGTTCTACTAAGAGGATCAAAATTCGCATACAATTGATCATAGAATTTATATGTAAGGCCAATATTGAGTGGGTTGAACAGTTGAAAATCGGCGCTTGCTCCGAAAGTGGTCTGAGGTGCATCAGGAACCTTCAGGTCTTTGGTGTAGGCTTGATAGGTTCCAAGCAAGGTCTGATCTGCTTCATCATATACATCTACTTCCACATCATTGGTATAATGCCAGTTACCAAGAGAACCAAATGTTTCCAGTTTCAGAGATTCGGATATATTAAAGGACAATTCCGCATCAATACCGGTATGCAATTCCTCCAGGCCTTTGAAATAAATGGTTCTTCCTGCTGCAGGATAATAGGTGTCATTCCACCTATCGGACCAAAGGGTATAATAACCATTCAGATCAAATGAAACTTTTCTGGACTGATAACCATAACCCAATTCAAGACCGGTGATCTTTTCAGTTGTGTAATCGGGATTGACTTCATTGGTATAATTGATGAATACAAAGTCAAAGAAGGGGGCCCGGGCATAATATCCGGCATTAAAAAAGACATTGTGTCGGTTGGTAAGGTTATAATTGACCCCAGTCTTTACATTATATCCAAATTGGGATTCCCAGTCGGATACTTTTTCATCGGTTTCGGGCAGATAGCTCATATAATCGATGCGCTTGTACCAGGTATTGGAGGCAGAACCGGCCAGGAATGCAGAGAAAATGTCGTTTGAATTTTCTGTTTCCATAATCTGTTACCGAAGTTTCGGCAAAACCTCCCTCTTCGGTATCGGTGGTTTTTGTAATGATATTAATGGTCCCGCCAACCGAGCTGATGGCCAGTTTAGATGCACCCAATCCGCGCTGAACCTGAATGGTTCGGGTAACATCACTCAGGCCTGCCCAATTCGACCAATAGACCCACCCATTTTCCATGTCATTTACCGGTACTCCATTGATTAGTACTGCAACATTTCTTTGATCGAATCCTCTGATATTAATTCTTGAATCACCAGCGCCTCCACCTTTTTTGGTAGCATAAACACCAGGCGTGGTATTCATAATTTGTGGAAATTCCTGATTGCCCAGTTCCATTTGGATTTTTTTTGCTTTCACATTAGAAGCAGCGACCGGTGTCTCCCGGTTTTGTGCAATGGAAGCAACTACTTTCACTTCCTCCAGACCTATGGCATCAGGTTGTAGTCTTATTAAATCCAAATCTTGTTCTGAACCATCTTCCACGGTAAGATTCATCTCCTTTTTAACAAATCCTACATAGGAGACAATCAGTGTCTTTTCACCCGGTACAACTTCCAGTGTAAATGTGCCGTTCAGTGCAGTGGCAGTTCCCGTGGTACTGCCTTTCACTGCAACGGTAGCACCGATTAAGGGTTCTTCATTCTCTGCATTGACTACTTTGCCCTTCAAAATGCCTTGGCCAAAAGATAATTGCAGAGAAAGTAAAAAGCCTAAAATAAACAATGTGAGTTTCTTCATAGTTCACTTTTTTTGGTTAGTAATATTTTGTTAATGCAAAGTAACAGTGAAATGGCAAAAGGGATGTTGATTAATTATTAATTAATCTTTATATATCCATTAGTAGGTTAAAAGTTCTTTTTAAAAAAACAACAAGATCAATTTATGCCTGATTATGTAATGATTATCCCCCAATGATACTCCTTCATTACATAATATATTCTTCTGGATTAATGCATCCGGCTTATTGCGAAAGGAAGGAACAGGCTTTATTTTAAATGCAAAGAATTACCATTTCAAAGGAGATGACGAATTATTCACTGGCCGATAAGAAATATTTTTCAGAAGCATGGTCAGGGTCATGGTATCGGTTAATAAAATCGGTAGGATTTTCTCCACAAAATCTTTTAAAGGCCTTAATAAAATGCATCTGATCATAGTATCCTGAATTGCATGCTATTCTGCACCAATTGATATCCCTTAGCCGTTGGTTTTTAACAGCATTCATTATGTGATTCAGACGGGTCAGGCTTGTATATGTTTTGCAGGAAACACCCACGCATTCACGAAATCTACGCCTGAACGTTCGATCGCTGGTGCAGACCCGTTCAAGCAACTGGGGAATTGTCACCAAACCGGTGGAGTCATGGATGCGATGCAATGCATATTCAATGTATGCGTAGTGATTATCGCTTTTAGCAAGTTGCGCCAGAAAAAATGCATCCAATGTGCGGATCATTAAAGAAAGATTCCCATTTGCAGCCAGCATCTTTTCATATAGGGGTGTCAGCTTGTCTCGGAGAACATCTTCTGCCGGATAGCCATAATCAATCAGTTCATGCATAGGAGCATGCAACAGGCGGAACATACCCGCAGGCTGAAATATAACACTCAAACTGGTAAGATTACCCTGGGGCAAAAGGTAATAATGGTTTACCATCTGTCCTGTAATAACACTCCCTTTCGTAGAAATCATCTTATCAAGATTTGACTTATCAATGAAAAAGCAGTCTTCCAGGTTAAAAACAACATAGGGCAGTCCCATGGGGATGAACTTGATTGGGCTGATCTTCCTTTCTTTCTCAATGCTGTAGAAGGCATACAATTTGATGAATGCCCTTAACGGCATGGCGGGTATGTGATATTCCAGCCTCATGGGATTTAATAATAAAACGGGAGTAAGTTACTGCAAAAATTTATGGTTGTCAAGGAACTGATTAAATTTTTTAACCCCTCGATTCAAAAAAATATTCGGAGCCAAAAACTGCCGGTTGCAATACCTTCATAAATCTCACATAAATCTGATAATGGTTGAACCATTGCTACCTATATTAACCTTATATCACAAGTCCATTTTGGCCATTTTTTACTATCATTTCAATGCAAGCTCCTTTATCTTGCCAAAAATATTGTTTATTATAAAGTTATATTGCCATGAAAACAACATTTCAGGTTTTGTGCGTAGCGGCCCTCATTTTTGCAGGGTCGGCAATTTTTGCCCAGGAACCGGTTAAAAAGAAGGTAAAAAAGAAAGCCGAAGAGAAAACGGAAGAAAAGATCGACAAAAGCATTGATAAAGCCTTTGATAAGGTCGGGGGACTTTTTAAAAAGAAAAAGAAGAAAAAAGACCAAACCTCCAATGAAAAAGCCGAAAAGAAAATTGGAGATGAAGCCCTGAGGGAGGAAGGTACGGCTGCATCAAAAGATTCCCCCGTTTTGAAATGGTCGCGTTACGATTTTGTGCCGGGGGAGCGCATCATTTTTGAGGATGTGCATGAAAATGAAGAAAACGGTGAATTTCCCTCGCGTTGGGATCTTATTAAGGGAGCAGCAGAAAATGCCGAATTGGATGGTCAAAAAGTGATTTATTTCCGGTCGGGGGATACCAAAATCATCCCATACTTAAAGAATTCGGCTGAAGATTACCTGCCCGAAAAGTTTACCCTTGAATTTGACGTATGGTTTGAGAAGGATAAATATGCCGGTTATTTCATCTGGCTTTTTGACCAAAAAAACCAGAAGAGGTTATCCATGAATCCCATTGATCTTCACATGAATGCCATCGATGCACAAAGGAGTTATGTTGTATATCCGGGAGTAAAAGATGGCAAAGATGGAGAGCAAAGCATATGGCGCCATGTATCGCTATCTTTCAACAAGCGTTCCCTGAAAGCTTACCTGGATGATGCGCGGCTGGTGAATATTCCCAACCTTGGAATTGATCCGACCGGTATTACCATTGGCTGCGACCGGTTTGCCCCCGCCGACTTAGAAACACGCTTCATAAAGAATATCCGTCTGGCGGAAGGGGCTGTGGAATTATATGATCGCATTCTGAGCGACGGGAAGATCGT
>JAGXLC010000254.1 GCA_018334875.1 Bacteroidales bacterium
GGGGATGTTAAAAAGCAGGGAGCAGTAAAAAAGGTATCCCAGCCGTTTGTTTCATTTGCCGGAAGAGAGCCGGAATCAGACAGGAATTATTTTACAAGGGTCAGTGAAAGGCTCAGACATAAACAACGGGCAGTGACAATTTGGGATTTCGAGCATATCGTGCTGCAGCATTTTCCAGATGCTTACAAGGTTAAATGCCTGAAACATGCTGATAATTCAAGTAAGGAGATGTATAAAAACAAAAACATAGAATTTGCACATGAATCTCCATCTATGAAACCTGGCAGCATTACCCTGCTTATCATATCGAATCTTCGCAATCAGAATGCCGTAAGTCCGCTGGAACCAAAAACGGGCTATAATACACTGACGGACATAAAAAATTATGCCAGCCAATATGTCTCCCCATGGGTGGAGGTGAACGTGGAAAATCCCACTTACGAAAGGCTGCTGGTAGATTTCAAAGTTGGATTCTATGAAGGATATGATGCAGGTTTTTATGGAAACCTGCTCAATGAGGAGATCAAAAAATTTCTGTCGCCGTGGGCTTACAAAGAAGGGGAAGACATCATCTTCGGGGGTAAAATATACCGCAGCGATATCCTGGCTTTTGTTGAAAACAGGGAATATGTAGACTTCGTGACCGAATTCAGGATGTACCACATTTATCCGGGTCCCCCTCATAGAGGAATTGGATATATGGACATTGGTGATGATTTCATGGTAAGGGATTATAGCGGTCCCGGAATTGGTGAGATGGAAATCGGCAGCAATTTTATTGTTGGGTTCGAATCAGAAATAGCCACAGCCACTTCTCCCCGATCTATTCTTGTATCAGCAGATCAGCACAGAATTCAGACATTGAATCCCGGCGATTATGCTTGCGAAGGAAATGAATACGATGGCATTGGATTTATGGCCATTGAGTTGAATTTTGATGTAGAATAAAAAACCTTAAAACATAAAGATATGGCGCGAAAAAACAGATTAAACCTAAAATCAAATTTCAGGACAGGAGATCGACCGACAGAGGAAGACTTCGCAGATGTATTCGATTCTTATGTGAATTTTAAAGATGACAACGTCAAGATTGACGAAAACAGCAACCTGGAAATAGGAGGGGCATTAACCCTTGCCTCCAATGGAAATGAACCCGAAAAAAAGGGAACCATCAGATGGAACGACAGTGAGGGTGAATTTGAAGGACACAACGGTAGCGAATGGGGCCCCCTGGGTGGAGGAGAATCTCCATGGCTTAAGGAATCCGGAAACCTGGTATTCAGAGGGGGAAAAGTTGGGATTGGTACACCCAATGAAGTATCCAACAAACTAGAAGTGGAGCAGGGACCGAATGAAAAATCCCGTTTCGGCACGGTAACACTTGGTTCGGGTGAAGGTCCTTATAGCTCTTGGGCCATATTAACACATAAAGAGCGTATTAAATACGAACAATTTGCTTTTGCTCAAGCCCAAACAGGTAGGATAGCCATCAATTGTGGAAATGATGGAAATATTCCGCGTGATGAAAAGATTGAATTTATGTTCAACAACTCAACGCAAGGAGCATGGGTGAATAACAACCTGGTAATTGGATCGGCTTCGGAACTATCTGGTGCAGACTCAAGTCACAAGCTTCAGATAAATGGCAGTGCTATAAAGAATGACGGGAAGGCAGATTGGGATACTATATCTGATATCCGCACCAAAGAAAATATTAAAGATTTTAAGCAAGGATTGAACATTATCAAAAAACTCGATCCAATCAGTTTTTCTTATAATGGCTTTGCCGGAACACCGGAAGGTAGACAGGCAATAGGTGTCAATGCCCAGGAATTGGAAAAGATATTTCCTTCAATGGTCCAAAGAAATGCACTAAACAAAAAGCATTCTCACGAAGATGCAACCGAGCTGTTGACAACCAACCTGAGTGCCTTAAAATTCATTATGGTCAATGCCATCAAGGAGCTGGACAAACGAATTGAATCCCTGGAAAATCAATCCAATAATCAGTCAAACAACAACATAGAATAAAAGAATCATTTAGTAATTAATTGTGCAAATTCAAAATCAAATACTATGGACGACAAAGAAGTATCGTTGAAGCTTAACATAGAAGAAGTGAACAAGATCATGACTGCGTTGGGAAATCTACCTTATGTGCAGGTTTATGAGCTTATCAACAAAATTCAGCAGCAAGTAAGCGGTCAGGTGAATCAAAACCAGGAAAACATCACAACCAATACCAGTGACAACGGAACAAAAAAAGGCAAATAAAGACATCTATTGACAGCTCGATCCAGGAATTGCAGCCCAGGTTAAAGGCTAAATTGTAAATAAAAAGGTAATAACAGTTCCATGAGTAACCAAAATAAAGAACTTACAACTGAAGATTCTATAAAAAAGGGTTCACCCTCCAGCCCGAGCATGAATTACAGAGTGCTCAGGGAAGAAGGACTAAGGCTGATACGGAAATATGCCGGCAAAACATGGACCGATCATAACATTCATGATCCGGGGATTACCATCCTGGAGATATTGTGTTATGCCATGACTGAACTGGGCCTGAAAACCAATACCAATATAGAGGATTTGCTGGCTAGCGGGGCAGGTAAATTTAATGACCTTTACAAGGCCACCGAAATACTCCCTTCTTCTGCCATAACGATCAATGATTACCGAAAGCTTCTGATAGATCACGCAGAGGTGCGCAATGCCTGGATTGAAAAGCACAAAACAGCAGCAGAGGTGCCTTTCAACTATAACGCTGCCAAAAAGGAATTGAATTATGATACAGGAAAACAGGTAATAATTAAAGGGCTTTACGATGTGCTGATCGAATTTGAAAACGCCGATGAAAACATCAATTTGAATACCAATCTGCTTAAAACAACCCTTACCACATCAATTGGCACTACCTATTACCTTGAACTGGTCTTTCCCTATTGGGATGAGCTTGAATCAAAAAACCTGCAGGATCTGGAGATTCAATCGGCTTACGTGACCACAGTACCCGGTACCGGCGGAAGTACAGGAAATCCAGTAAAGAAAATTCAGGAAGAAGATGGAAAATATTTTGCAGTACTGGCAATCAGTTATACCAGCGGTTTTTCTGAGGAATTGGGAGTTCACATCCGTTTCGATAAAGAAATTAAGGAGGGAGACAGGGATGAACTGCTTGAATATGTTGATGCTTCAACACCGGGCAGGTTGGTGGAATTGCTGTCCGATACCGGTGAAAACAGCTTGCTGAACAGGTTCCTGAAAAAAAACAACCGCTCCAAAAGGATCATCAAAAATCTCAAACATTTTCTGCAGGAAAACCGGAACATCAGCGAGGATTTTTTCAGTTTTAGCACTGCCCGGACACAGGAGATAGCCGTTACTGCCGATATTGATGTTCTGCTGGGTACCTCGGTTGAAGATATGCTGGCAGAGGTGTATGTTGCCATCGATCAGTTCCTGTCGCCCTTTATCAATTTTAGGAGTTATAACAACCTTAGGGAAAAGGGATACCCCACAGAAGACATATTTGAAGGTCCTTTATTGAACAATGGATTTATTGCAGATTCAGATCTCACGGGCAATGAGCGGATCGATCCCGAAACGGGCCAGCAGCTAATCTATACATCCGACCTGTTCAATCTCACCAAAGGTCTGAACATTACAGGTATTTCCGGAGAAGGAAAGAACAGCATCATCGACCTGAGAAACCTTTCCTTATCCAATTACATCAACAATCAGGTGATAACTGATGAAGTGCGCAATTGTTTAAGACTAACATTAAGCAACACTTATAAACCAAGGTTGAGCATAGTAAAATCAGATATAAGCGTATTTAAGGAAGGGGAAAAAGTGGATTATGACCTCAATACCGTGATCAAGAAGTTCGATGAAAAGAAAAGTGACCTCTCTTCTGTTACAACTTATCCGGTTGATGTGCTAGACATTCCCGAAGAAAATCAGATATCCCTCTCTCATTATGATACGATCCAGAACCATTTTCCACTGACTTACGGTATTGGCGAAGAAGGTTTACCTGAGCGTGCGTCACAGGAACGAAAAGCGAAAGCCAAACAGCTGAAAGCCTATCTGCTGCTGTTCGAACAAATACACAACAATTTTCTGGCTCAGCTCAATCACATAAAAGAATTGTTTTCTTTTAACAGCCAGGTTGACAGAACCTATTTCTCCCAGCTGCTGGAGGACATACCCGGTCTGGCCTATTTGCTGAAAAAAGACTATCCCAAAGCCTTGGAAGCACTTACCGAGGAAGGTGGCAGCCGAAACATGCTGGAAAGAAGGAATCGTTTTCTCAACCACTTGGCTGCCCGTTTTGCTGAAAACCCAAAGGATTTAAATAACCTGTTTCAACAAAACCAGGAAGAAATGCTTGACCGGTTGATAGCTGTCAAACGGAAATTGTTGCAGAATTATCCCTCAATCAGCAAAAACCGCTTTAAAGCCTTCAATCAGCTAAAACTAAAGGATGATAACACACCAGATGTGTGGAACACCGACAACATATCTGGCTATGAAAAAAGGGTTTGTCACCTGCTGGGATTTCATACATGCTACCGGCGGCATCTATATAATCCATTAACAAATCATTTCGAGATATATGAGGAAACAGACACTGATGAACTGACAGAATGGCGGTTCAGACTGCTTGATGACGAAGGAAATATTTTGCTTTCCAGCAGCACAAGGTATACCGACCAACAGACCATGTGGAATGAGATTCATCAGGTGGTTCGGTTTGGAAAAAGCCAAGGCAATTATTCGGTGTTCAGAAGCTCTGACAACAAACTCTATTTTAATTTAACCAATGCCTCTGATGAAGTCCTTGCCCGGCGTATAGAACCATTCGATTCAGAAGAAGAAGCAAAAAATGCCATACAAAACCTTATAGGTTTTATAGAATATACATTTTCCGGGGAAGGTATTCATATGATCGAAAATCTTCTTTTGAGGCCCGAAACAAAGGGAAAAGATGACACCTCTTCTCCCCTGCTCCTACCTACCCGTTTTTACAACGATGAACACCAAATATTCACCGATCCCTATTCATTCCAAATAACGATCATTGTTCCCTCGGGGTATCAAAAAGATTTTACGGAAGAGGAACCCAAAAGAGAAATCATCCCGGGAACTGAGCGTCTCAGGGAAGCTGATTTCAGGCGCCACATGGATCGGGTATTGCATAATGAAGCCCCTGCCCATACCATGATTCGAATATTTAGGCTCGATGCGGATAATTCAGGATCTATGGGCGACAATCCTTCCCTGAACAATTTTGAAAGGGTATACAAAAAATGGCTGAAGGCACAGGCTTCACCAGATAATGGTGAGGAAGAAGTGATCAAATCCCAGCGCGAATTGATGCAGGTACTGTATAACATATTTAATAGTGAACCATGGTGAAACAATCGAATCAACATCTGATCCACAGGCATATTTTAGATGTAACCATATCGCCGAAGAGAGAACGATCTTCCATAGAAGAACAGTTGAAAACTCTTCTCTCCAGGGATGCTGCTCCTGTTGTGGAACAGGTGTTCAATAAGGTTTCTCAGGATGGTGACTACATTTATATAGACAAGCTGGAGATAGATCTGGGAAAACTGGACCCTGAGGCATTAAACCGGAATTTGCTCACTACCCTCAGGCAAAAACTGGGGGAAGCCCTAAACAAATTGCTGGATCAGGAAAGTCAAACTTACCAGGGAAGCCAAACAGAAATCCTCCATAATGGCAAAGAAATTACCTCCGGTACCTCCGGGAAAAGGCAAGGAACCGTAATCAGATATACCTACAAGCAAACACTTAGCAATGCCTTTTTTCATTTTCTTAAAACAAGTATGCTGCCGGAAACCATGCGCACTTATGCCCTGAAGGAATTGGAAAAGGAAATGGTCAGGCTTCAGCTAACAGATGCCAAGCTGGTATCGGAATTAAGAAAGTTAAACAAGCAGCTTCCCTACACAACTCAAAGGCTGGCTTACCAGTTTTCATCCCGTTTTCTGGAAAACCTTCTGGAAAACTATGATGATTTTTATAAAGCCTATACC
>JAGXLC010000255.1 GCA_018334875.1 Bacteroidales bacterium
TCGTCCAGGCTCATGGTGGTCTGGCTGAACAATGTCAGCCGCCCGGGTATATCTTTCTTACGGAGTTCCTCCAGCGAGTCGAATACTACGGCCTGATTGCCGCTCTGGCCGTTTAATCCGATAACCTCCGGGTGGTTGTGCTTGCCAAATATAAAAATGTTTTCCCCGTTCTCGTGTGCCTTCCTGATGTCCCTTTGAAGTTTCAGTATGATCGGACAGGAAGCATCCACGATACGGTTGTCATGTTCCCGGGCTTTGCTGTATCTTTCGGGAGGTTCTCCGTGGGCGCGGAACAGGATGTTTTTGTGTTTGAACTTTGGCAGATCTTTATGACTGATGGTGGTCAGACCTTTCTTTTTTAAGCGGTTCACCTCTTCTTCATTGTGCACGATCTGCCCCACACAATAAACCTCCTCTCCCTGATCGAGGAGCTCTTCCGCTTTCTTTATCGCTTTGACGACGCCAAAACAAAATCCCGATCGGTCATCTATTTCCGTTTTGAGCCTGAGCCTGCCTTTTCCGGTCATATTGTTTGAAAATTTCGTACAGAGAGAAATTGATAAACAGCAAACTTAATAAATATACCGCATCTTCAACAGGTATGCTGTAAATTCTTAAACTCAGATTTTCTTCATTGTTGTACAATACTACCGGTAATTTTGTTAAAACCCCGTTGATGATAAAAAATGGAATCAATGATACCAGGTATCCCTTGAAAAAATTGCTCAGGTGAACTGCAATATGCTTTTTGTTGGCGATAATGAACAATATAACGGAAGCCAGTATGAAACTGACAAAGGTATAACTCAGATGGACTGTCAACAGGCCTGCAAGGAACAAAAAGAAAGCCAGGAAGAGAGTTGTCTGGCGTATAAAGCGGAATGTGACCCTTCCTGCAAAGTATATCACCGTTTCATAAATAAAGAAACAGGCATAGGGGATGATGAGGAAAAACAACCACTCTTCGAGGGGCAAGCCGAGCATGTTGACCCCAATGGTATGATCGGAACTGAATGACCAGATATGGTGGTTTTCAAAAATGATGTCCCATATTAGAAAAGGAATCGCGGTGATGATGATAGCCGGTATGATGTATTTCAGTTTTGTATAGAACCGAATTCTGCTTTCAAAGCTTTTTGCCAGTGGGTATGCTATTGCAATCAGCAATAAGAACAGGTATGTGAAATTACTGTATTCCATTGTATTTAAAACAGGTTCATTGAATTGCGTAAATAAGCCTGTAAAAGCAAGGAGATTTTCCGGCTGTTGGGAATTCTGATCCTACCACTCATGAGTACATTGGGTTCTGATTTTCGGATTTTACGGAACAGTCTTTGATAATATATATAAGCCAGATAAACTCCAAAGCGCGCTCTTTTATTGAGTATTTTGATTCCCTGGTAAGCTTCATCAAAATCATGCTGGATCTCCTGTTCAATCCTTCTTTTTACTTCAGCGGAGAATCCGTTGTTACTGATGTCGGCAAAGTAAATCCTTTCCCTGTCGGAATAGTCGCTTTGAATATCCCGAAGAAAGTTTACCTTCTGAAAGGCTTCTCCCAGTTTACGGGCGTGGTATTTCAAAAACTCATATTGCTCATCGTCATCATAATAAAAGACCCTTAGACACATAAGTCCTACTACTTCAGCAGATCCGTATATATAATCTGTTACTTCGGATTTTTCGTAATTGTGGTTATAAAGATCCATCCGCATGCTTTCCAGAAAAGCGTCGATATGCTCCCGTTCTATACCATATTTGTTGACAGTCATCTGAAAACTGTCCAGTATCGGATTGGTGCTGATTCCCCTTTCTATGGCCCTGTAAGTTTCATGGATGAATTCTTCTAGCATTTCCTCCTGGGGATAGCCGAAAAAGGTATCTACAATCTCATCGGCATAACGTACATAACCATAGATAGCGAAAATCGGGTCGCGTATTTTCCTGCTTAGCATCCTTACACCAAGGGAGAAGGATGTGCTGTAATTCATGGTGGTCAATCTACTTAACTGCAGGTTGTTTTTTGTGTACAGATCTCTGCTCATGATTTATTCTTTTGGTTACAAGTTGTGAACTGATAACAGCCATTGGCAATCCCGTACCGGGAACCGTGGATGATCCCACGTAGTATACATTCTTAAATTTTTCATCCCTGTTGTTGGGCCGTAAGCCACCTACCTGGGTGAGGTCGTGGGCCAGGCCGAGTCCGCTTCCCTTATATAGATTGAACATGTTTTTCCAGCTCACCGGATCAAGGATGGTTTTTGACACCAGGTTGGCACTGATGTCATAACCGATCCTTTCCGAAAGGTCGTTGATGATGTTGCCGGCTAGCTCTTCCCGGTCGCTCCAGTCGGGTTTATACCTCAGGTCAGGTACCGGACAGAGGACAAACAGTGCTTCATGTCCGGGTGGCGCGGTGTTTTCATTATGTCTGGAAGGTACGTTCAGGTAATAATAAGGCTTCTCCAGACTGATGCTGTTTTTAAATATTTTTCCGGCATATTCCTCAAAATTGTTCCCCAGAAAATAGTTATGGTGATGTATATTATCCAGCTTTCCTTTAACGCCGAGGTACATAGTAAAAGGAGCAAGGGTCCATTTCTTTCGGTACAGCTTCTCTTCACGGTATTGTTTGCGGTTGAATATCTTTCCCCGGAACCAGGCAGCATCTGAGTTCACTACGAAAAGATCGGCGTCCAGACGGTTACCACGGTGATCAATGAATCCCTTCACTTTTCCGTTTTCTTCATAATAATCTACAATTTCTGTATTGTAACGGATGGCAATATCCTGTTTTTGCATTTCTTCAAGCAGGCCTTCCACAATTTTGTACATGCCACCCTTTACATTATAATAACCGTCGTGTTCCAGCTCGGTATAGGTAAGCATGCTGAAAACCGCCGGCGTATCAAAAGGAGTGGCGCCAAGGAAAAATGCCACCAGAGAAAAGATGACTTTCACTTCGTAAGAGGTAAAATATTTTTCCATTTCTTTCCACATGCTGTGGAACATCTTCGGTGCATTCCTTATGGGAACTTTGGTGAGCTGAAAAAGATATTCCGGCAGACTTCTGAAATTTTTCTTTATGACGCGGTATTCGGTGTCATGGTAGATTGCACCTGCACTTTTAAGAAATTTCCTCATTTTATCGGCGAAGCCGGGTTCGATGTCTCTGAACTCCCGGGCCAGTTTGTCGATGTCTTTATATATGGTGAAAAATCTTTCGGAACCGGTAAAATTGACCTGGTATAAAGGATCGAGCTCCACAAATTCGAAGGGCATATCCATGTTCATATAATCTATAAATTCCCTGAATTCATAGCTCATGCTGAAAAAAGTAGGGGCCAGGTCAAAGGTGAATCCATCTTTTTTCAGTTGATTTAACCTTCCCCCTGCCTGGTGATATTTTTCTACCATTTCAACCTCATAGCCGTCTTTTGCCAGTCTTAAGGCTGTAGTTAAACCTCCCAGACCCGAACCGATAATAAGCACTTTCTTTTTCATTTAATATAAATTACGTATTTTCGTAAGTAACAAAATTCGGTGTTTCCTTGTTTAAAAAATAATATTTAATTTTAAACAATTTTTTTTAAATCATTTGATTGTAAGGTAAAAAAATTTTTATAAATGAAAAAGCATGTCGGGATCATTGGAGCGGGGATTGGTGGATTGGCTTCAGCAATACGTCTTGCCTCGGATGGATTTCGGGTTACTGTGCTGGAAAAAAATGAAAAAGCCGGAGGTAAGCTGGGTGAACTGAGAGAAGATGGCTATCGTTTTGATACAGGCCCTACTGTTTTTACCATGCCTGAATTGGTTAATGAGTTGTTTCTGAAAGCAGGCAAAGATCCTTCCGAATATTTTACCTTTCAATCGCTGGACCAAAGCTGCCGGTACTTTTATGAAGACGCTACCACGATTGACGCATATTCTGATCAAAAGCTATTTGCAGAAGAACTGGCTGCGAAAACCGGCGAATCTGAACAGAAAATTCTCCGGTTCCTGAAAAAAAGCAATAATTTATACGATCTCACAGCCAATGTTTTTTTGTTTAATTCCATTCATGATCCCCGGAATTTGTTGAATAAAGACAGCCTGAAGGCCCTGATGAATTTTCACAAGCTTGATGCATTTAAAACCATGCATGAAGTGAATCAAAAGTGGTTTAGCAGTGAAAAGGTGGTACAGCTCTTTGACCGTTATGCCACCTACAACGGCTCCAGCCCCTACCGGGCACCGGGTACGTTAAATGTCATTCCTCATCTGGAGCACAATATGGGCGTATATTTTCCTGTAAAAGGAATGTATTCCATAGTTGAGGCTTTACAGAAACTGGCTGAATCACAGGGTGTGGAATTTCGTTTCGGTATGCCGGTTGAACGGGTAGAGACGGGGGATAATGAGGTAGAAAAGGTGATTACAAATCGGGAAGAATACCGGTTTGATTATGTAGTGAATGATTCCGATGTACATTACTTTTATTCCCATTTATTAGGAAATCAAAAATTCCTGCGAAAACACCTCAAACCGGAAAAGTCCTCCTCGGCCCTGATCTTTTTCTGGGGCGTCATGAACCGTTTTTCCAATCTGAAGATGCATAATATTTTGTTTTCGGGAGATTATAGAGCGGAATTTCACCATCTGTTCAATCGCAAACTCATCTACAAAGATCCTACCGTGTATATCTTTATAAGTTCTAAGGCCATTAGCGAAGATGCACCTGTTGGCAGCGAAAACTGGTATGTGATGATCAATGCTCCGGAAAACACCGGGCAGAACTGGACGAAGCTTATAAAAAATGCAAGAAGGAATATTGTATTAAAAATTAACCGGATGCTGGGGATCAATATTGAACGATTCATTGCAACGGAAAGGGTAATGTACCCCGGAACCATTGAGGAAAATACATCCGCCTGGCACGGTTCGCTTTACGGGAACAGCTCCAACGGAAAATACGCCGCATTTTACCGCCATCCGAATTTTAGCAAAAAATACAAAAACCTTTTCTTCACCGGCGGAAGTGTGCATCCCGGTGGAGGCATACCCCTTTGCCTGGCTTCCGCGAAAATCGTTGAAGATAAAATTAAGGGGAAATGAAAAATACGGAACACAAGCCCATTCTTGTGGCGAGGATTTTCCTGTTTGTCATTTATTTCATTGGGATTATCGGGATCAGCATACCTTCTTTGCGTGGCCTTTATGTGCCATTGACACCCTATACCCTTCTTATAAGCGCAGTGATATTGTTTGCCTTTCACGGGAGTTGGAACCTCCGGTTTGCCGGCGCAATAATTTTAATTGCCCTGGCAGGATTCGCAGTGGAAGCGATCGGTGTTCATACCGGAGTAGTTTTTGGGGAGTATTCTTATGGCCCGGTTCTCGGCCTGAAGGTAGCTGAGATACCCGCGATCATCGCGCTAAATTGGGCCATACTGATTTATTGCAGTTATTTTCTCGCAGAAAGAATTTCTCAGAAAGTCCTGCTCAAATTAGCAATAACGGCCATCCTGATGGTGGGCATGGATTTTCTTATCGAGCCTGTGGCCATTGCTTTGGATATGTGGAGTTGGGAAGCCTCTGTTCCTCCCTTGCAGAATTATGCCGCCTGGTTTGCCATATCATTCCTGTTTGCAGGATTATTTCATATTATGAAGGTGAAGACATTGAACCCGTTGGCAGCTTATTTGTTTCTCTTTCTGGTGATGTTTTTTGGAACATTGAATTTGACGCTGTGAAGGCTGAGGCTAAATGAGGCTGAGGCTAAGGCTAAGGCGAAGGGGAAGAAAGGAAGAAGACGAGAACTGGGAAGAGGAGAAGAGGAGAAGAAGGGAAGACGGGAAGACGGGCACAGGGAGGAGGGATAGTAGTGAGTTTTGAGTAGTGAGCGGATAGTGCACTAAAGCAGTAAACACTAAACAGTATGCAGCGATATAGCTACAGCTACAGCAGTAGAGACGCAATGCTTGCGTCTCGGAGATTGGGGCACGACGGAACGACTGCACGACTGCACGAAAGAACGACGGCACGAAAGAACGACAGCACGACAGCACGACGGAAC
>JAGXLC010000256.1 GCA_018334875.1 Bacteroidales bacterium
TTCAATTTTGGCAATTCCTGTTTTGCCATTGCGGAAGCAAAACGGTTCCAGGAATTTTCTTTGCTTTCCTCACGTTGTTCGGTGTTGTCCGGTTTTTCCCACCGGCCTTCCGACCAGCTTCTTTGAGCAAGCCCAAGTAGTTTTGGCAGGGTATAATATTCCAGCATATCCCCGCCTTTGATGGTTTCTCCCCAGAGCTGGCCCTGCAGACCCACTATGTTTTTCCTGGCGTCCGGCTTCAGCCGTTCCATACTTTGAAACCTTTCGTCGTCCGGATCGATGGTCTTAAATAAATCAAATGGGGCAAACTCCCAGGCATCCCTCGTTTTCACGAAACCTCCCCAATACAGGCCGGGTTCATAGGGTGCCGGGTTGTAAGCCAGATCAAAGTAAAGGTTTTGCACGTTGCACAATACAACCGGGTAACCTCTGTTTGCCATCCTGTAGCCCAGGTTCAATGCATCGCCGAGGCTGTTCCACACGTAAGGTACTACATTCTTGTCGGTATAATTGGAATTGATCTGAAAATCACCCTGTGTGCCTTTTTTTAGGGCCACTTCTTCCCAGCCTCCGGTTTTTAATTGTTTTTTGCCCAACATTTCCACTGTTTTATCAAAGAAGTAGGTCTGCAGGTTTCTCGGGTCGTCTAAATCAGGTAATGAATCCAGTAATTCTCTGCACAAGGGGGAGCCGGCCCAGGCCCCTTCGGGAACTTCATCGCCGCCTGTATGAATGAAATCAAATGGCACACCGGCCTCATCATAGATTTCCTTGATCTCATCCACCACTGTTTCATAGAAATTGTATACCGATTGCCTGGCAACGCATACCACGTTGTCATGATAGCGCTGCGCAGAGGTATATGTTGAAGTATCATTGGGATCAATCAGCCGGTATTTTTCAGCTTCTTTTTCTTTTCCCTCCTCCATTAAACTGTCGTAACGGGCTTCCATGGCCTTGATGGCAGCACGTGCATGGGCCGGAAAATTAACAGTGGGAATAACCTTTATGTGTCTTTTTTGGGCATAGGTGAGGATGTCGATATAATCCTGCCGGGTGTAGTATCCTGTGCCGTATTTGTTTTCAACATAGGGCCCGGAACCATAGGAAGGATGCAGATGCTCCTTTTCTTCAAGCGTATGTCCGCGTTTCGAACCTACTTCGGTCAATTCGGGGAGTGCTTCGATCTCCAACCGCCAGCCTTCGTCTTCGGTGAGCACCAGTTGCAATACATTCAGTTTATAGGATGCCATCAGGTCCAGCATCTTAAATATTTCTTCTTTTGTTTGAAAATTTCGGGCCACATCGATGTGCAGTCCCCTGTAATAAAATCTTGGGGCATCTTCCATGGTTAAGGATGTAATTTCAGTATCAGGAGAAGGCTTTTCATAAGCTTCAGCAGGTATTAAGGCCATCAGGCTCTGTATCCCGTAAAATACCCCTGCCTGGTCATTACCCGTTATTTTTATGTCTTGGGCTGTAGTCAAACGATAGGCTTCTTTTTGCTTCCCGTTGACCGTCAGTTTGTCATCTATCTGAAGAGAAATGTAGGGGTGAGCTGAGGGTATTTGTGTGGTCGTTTCCGGTTTGCTGCCCAAAATGCTTTTAAAACGCGTTGCCAGATATTCCGCTTCGTTTTCCAGCCCTTCCTCGTGAAAAATTGGCATGTTTCCGTTGAGGATCGTTTTTCCTCCTTTGCTTTGTATTTTTTTGGGAGAAGGAATCACAGAGGTTGTTTCGCTGTCGCGTATTTCTGTTATCCCTTTATTATCCTCGTAACGCTTTTGAGCGGTGGGCGCCGGATAGGGCAGATCAACCGGGGGTTCATAATTTTTAAGCCATGTCAGCGGTTTTAAGTTGTAATTTTTTACATCCACAATTCCCCTTTCGTTGCCTTCTTCATCCAGAAAAACAAAGTAAGGGTTCAGGGGCCCATCGGATTCCTTCAACAGCATGCCACTGCACTGGTAAGGGATTTCAATGGTTTCGCCCGGTTCCAGTGAAAAATCTTCTTTCGGTGTAAGCTTAAACCAGTCGCCGCTGATATGCTCCACGCGGGCCGGTGCAGCATCATTCTGACTTACGCTGCGGGGCAACTGACTGTAGTACATGACCCAATTATCCGGGCCCAGGGTTACTTTCCCGGTGTTTTCAATGGTAAAGCGTTGTTTGCTGATTTGGTGCTGCTGATTAAAATCACTCACGAGTTCCCAGGAAACATGGAGCGCCTCCTGAGAAGGCAGTTGATCTCCGGTTTTACTGTCGGTACACGCTCCCAAAACCCCCAATGTTAAGAGAAAGGCTAAAGCATTAATTGTCTTCATTATTCTGCATTTCATGTTCGTAATAATTTTTGCCGAAATTAGTGATTTCAGATTGAATTTCTAAAGACTTATTTCAATTAATTTGAATTACGGTACGTTTGGAATGATAAACAAATCCTGCCCTTTTCATTATCTTTGAAGACAGCACACAAACTTCTTAACAAATATTTATGACTTTTAACTGGCAAGAGGGAAATAACAAGGTATTAAGAGTATATAGAACCAAGGCTCAGGCAAAGGAAGGTTATGATAGGATAAGTCGGTTTTACGATTATTTCGAAGGAATCTTCGTGAGAAAATATAGAAACATTGCATTGAAACGTTTGAACATTGGGAGAGGGGAAAGCGTCCTGGAGATCGGCTTTGGAACCGGACATTGTTTGAAGCAAATGGCTGAGGCAGTGGGGGAGAAAGGTAAGGTGTATGGTATTGACATTTCTTCCGGGATGATGGAAGTCAGCAGGAGGAGAATTGAAAAAGCCGGTCTGTTGGATAGAGTAGAACTCAACTGTGGAGATGCATCAAAAATGCCCTACGAAGACAATAAATTTGATGCGGTTTTCATGAGCTTTACCCTTGAACTTTTCGATACACCTGAAATACCGAAAGTGCTTAATGAAATCACCAGGGTTTTAAAATCCAATGGCAGAGTCGGAGTTGTGGGTATGTCAAAAGAGCATAAGCCGTCAATTTTATTGAGATTATATGAGTGGGCACATAAAAAATTTCCGAAATATGTCGATTGTAGGCCGATTCATCTTGAACAGACATTAAAGGATGCCGGGTTCAGGATTGATGATAAAAAGAAAGTGAATTTACTTGGTATACCAATGGAAATTGTTGTCGGTCTAAAACCACCGGAAACCAACACGTAATTATAATTTAGGATAAGAAGCTTCATTGCCCATCATCCAAACTATTTTATCACCGATTTTAATAATCGCCTGTTTCAAATGTTTTTGATTTATTCGGGTTAAATAGTACCTGATTTTATCCGCTTGTCATTGGAAAAATATTGGTTTCAACAAGATATAATTTCCTTTATAATCAGAGGATTGATTCCAGGGAGGGTCTTCTTAAAGATCGTATTATCATAATATTTTGTCTTTAATAATCCCCCCTTCCATTTTAGCTTTGCATTTGAATAAAAAATTTAAATACAAAGAAAAGATGGAAGAAAAAACCAGAGTCAGCGGTGCGGAAGCGCTTCTCCTGTCATTGATCAGGGAAAAGGTTGATACGATTTTCGGTTATCCCGGCGGGGCCATCATGCCCATGTACGATAAGATGTATGATAAGCATGATTTGCTTAATCACATTCTTGTGCGGCATGAACAGGGTGCGGCACATGCAGCCCAGGCCTATGCCCAGGTCACAGGTAAACCGGGCGTTTGTTTTGCCACTTCAGGACCCGGAGCCACCAACCTGATGACAGGCATTACCAATGCAAACCTCGATTCCATTCCTGTAGTTTTCATTACTGCCCAGGTGCCCTCCGGTTTACTGGGTACCGATGCTTTTCAGGAAACCGATATGATTAGCCTTTCCATGCCGGTCACCAAATGGAATTATCAGATTACCTCGGCTGAAAAAATTCCTGAGGCAGTGGCCAAAGCATTTTATTTTGCTAAATCCGGCAGACCCGGACCTGTTTTGCTGGATATAACCAAAGATGCACAGATACAGGAATTTGATTTCCACTATAAAAGAATTAAGTCCATTCGATCTTATAATCCTAAACCAACGCTTGACAAAAACCAGGTTCAACAGGCTCTTGACATGATGAGCCAATCAAAAAAGCCCCTGCTGCTTGCCGGACACGGAATATTGATTGCCAACGCGCGGGATGAGTTGATGGAGTTTGTGGATAAAACCAAAATACCAACGGCAGTGACCCTGTTGGGCAAATCAGTCATTGATGAAGAACATCCTTGTTTTGTCGGTATGTTGGGGATGCATGGCAATTATGCGCCCAATAAGCTTACCAACGAGGCAGATTTGATCATCGCTGCAGGAATGCGCTTTGATGACCGTGTTACGGGTGATATTAGCCGATACGCACCCAATGCCAAAATCATTCATGTTGATATTGACAAAGCCGAACTGAATAAGAACGTGAAGGCCGATCTGGCCATTCATGCTGATATCAAAGATTTTTTGCAGCAGATTGTACCGGCACAATACTATACCTGCAACTCTGAATGGCGCCAGGAATTCAAGAGGCTGAATGAAATGGAAAAAGAAAAAGTGATTGCCCCTGAGCTTTATCCTGAAAATGGTCATTTAAGGGCAGGTGAGGTGATCAGTAAAGTTTCACAACTCACCAAACGGGAAGCCATTGTTGTTACCGATGTCGGACAAAACCAGATGATGGCAGCCCGGTACTATGGATTCAAAAATCCCAACACACTGATCACTTCAGGAGGGCTCGGAACCATGGGTTTTGGACTGCCTGCGGCTGTGGGAGCACAGGTAGGAAAGCCCGACAAAACAGTGGTCCTATTCACCGGAGACGGCGGATTCCAGATGACCGCCCAGGAGCTGGGAACAGTGGTACAATATCAGCTACCTGTCAAAATCATTATTTTCAATAACAATTTCCTGGGTATGGTCCGACAGTGGCAGAATCTGTTCAACGACAAGCGTTATGCCCAAACGACCATGCCAACTCCGGACTTTCCCATGATGGCAAAATCGTTTGGGATAGAAAGCAAATGGGTCCGTGAACGCGATCAACTGGATAATACTATAGAAGAGATGTTTTCCCATGAAGGACCTTATCTGCTGGAAGTAAGCATCGAGAAAGAAGCCAATGTATTCCCGATGATCTATCCCGGAAAGGCCGTTGATGAAATCGTACTTCATGAAGACCAATAACCACAAAAGCCTCAAATAACCATGAAAGAATTGTTTACCATAATCGCATTTTCTGAAAACCATATCGGTTTGCTTAACCGCATCACCATCATCTTCACCCGCAGGCATATCAATATTGAAAGCCTTACGGTTTCTTCCACTGAAGTAAAGGGTATCCACCGCTTTAATATCGTGGTCTATGAAACCCGTGAGCAGGTAGAAAAAGTAGTGGCCCAGATAGAGAAAGTTTCTGAAGTGATGCGGGCCGAATATTATACGAACGATGAAGTTGTTTCCAGAGAGATAGCCCTTTATAAAATACCCCTCAAAACAGCTATTGAGGAAAATCTGGAACAGTTGCTCCGCGAATACGATGCCCGGATGGTGGATGTACAGAGCGATTTTGTGGTCATAGAAAAAACCGGCCACGTGGAAGATACAGAAAAAATCTATGACCTTTTAGAGCCTTTTGGCATTCTTCAGTTTGTTCGCTCTGGCAGTATACCCATCACCAAACAAAGAAAGGAGTTGTCTACCTATTTGAATGAGCTTCCAAGGGATGAATATGCATAATAAAGATGGCTTCTTCATTCCCTGCATTCCGGCAGATTGCTTTCGCGATCTCGGTTGGTGGATTGTCGCATGAAAAAAGCCCTCTCGCTAAACGCGAAAAGGCTTTTTCTTCTGGTCGGGATGGCCAGATTCGAACTGGCGACCCCGTGTCCCCCAGACACGTACTCTAACCGGTCTGAGCTACATCCCGAGTGTTTTGGTGCCGTTTTCTGATGGCACCGTTTATCAGAACGCAAATATATAAAAAATCGTCCCGCAAATTATAATTTATGGGACGATTTTTTTATCTCCACA
>JAGXLC010000257.1 GCA_018334875.1 Bacteroidales bacterium
GTTGAAGACCAAATGCTTAAGTTGGGAAAAGGGCATGAATGTACAGGAGTTACCTGGCAGCGGGATTTCCCCAATGTGAATTATGAAGTGACTTTGGATGCCAAGCGGGTAGAAGGAAGTGATTTTTTCTGTGGGATGACTTTCCCCGTGGAGGATGAATTCTGTTCTCTAATTGTAGGCGGTTGGGGTGGTACCTTGGTGGGATTAAGCAGTATTGATGGATTCGATGCCTCTGAAAATTCAACCAGTACAATACGTAATTTTGAAAATGATCGATGGTATCACATCCGTTTGCGGGTTACCGAACAGGATATTAAGGCATGGATTGACGAGGAAAAGGTGGTGGATTTTAATACGGAGAACCATCGCCTCTCAGTTCGGATGGAGGTTATGTGGTCCAGGCCATTCGGTATTTGTACATGGCGTACTGCAGGAGCTTTGCGTGATGTCCGTGTCCGGTATCCTGTGAAGGATGAAAAATAAAAAAATGGTAAACGTATGTTCTTTTTTGAGTGATAAAGCTATAAATACAGGGTATTAACTGGAGTCTGGTTTCTATCCAATAAAATACCAGATAGAAACGAAGATAGAGAATTGTTCTTTGACTTATTTTATGGGATGGTTATGTATTATGCCTTAATGGGAAATCACCATGCAGTAAAAGTAGATGACAGTCATTTAATGAAGCGGGTTATATCCGTGAAAAGTAAAAACAGGCTTTTGATCTGCTGAACCAATGGGTCGAACTATATTCAATCATTTGAAAGGGTTGGAACAGGAATGAGATCGATACAAAGCGATTTGACGCGGGAACCCATAGCTCCCATGATTTTGAAACTCACCTGGCCAATGGTTTTGGGTCTTTTAGGGATGGTGGTGTTTAATTTAACCGACATATATTTCATTGGTAAATTGGGTGTAGATGAATTGGCTGCAATGGGATTTACGTTTCCGGTGGTAATGTTTGTAAATGCACTGGCCTCAGGTATTGGTCTTGGTACCTCTTCACTGATGTCCCGGTCTATTGGGAGCGAGATACGAATAGTTCTTAGAGAATATGCCACTGAAGCTCTGTTGCTGGGAGTTTTGTTTGTGGGAATCGTGGTGGTGATCGGACAATTAACCATTAATCCCTTATTCAGTTTAATGGGAGCTTCCGATAAAGTGCTTTCCCTTATTAAAGATTACATGAGTGTGTGGTACTGGGGTATGCTTGTGTTGGTGGTTCCCATAGTGGGGAATAACGTCATCCGGGCTACCGGGGATACTTTTACACCCGGAATGATTATGACCTTTTCAGCAGTATTGAACATCATAGTTGATCCTTTGCTGATTTTTGGGTATGGACCTTTTCCCTTTCTTTCTATTAAGGGTGCGGCCATTGCAACTGTAATATCAAGGGGAACAGGCATGATTCTGATAATCTGTGTTCTGATCAAAAGAGAGAAGTTGCTAACTGTTTTTCTGCCTGTTTTGAAGGAAGTGATACGGATATGGAAAAAAATTTTTTATATAGCAGTTCCCGCTTCAGCTTGTATACTGATTCCACCGTTTTCTATGGGCATTGTTACCCGCATTATTTCAAAGTTTGGAAATGAGGCAGTGGCAGCCTTCGGTATTGTATCCCGTTTGGAGTTGTTTTTTCTGATTCTTGTAAATGCATTGGGTTCGGTAATGATCATTTATGCAGGTCAGAATTGGGGTAAAGGAAAAGTAAAACGTTTATTACGAGGTTTTAATATTGTTGTGCTTTTTGCTTTGGTTTGGGGATTGTTGCTGTTTTTTATGGTTCAAATGTGGGCTAAACCCTTTGCATCGATTTTTAGTGAAAGTATTGATGTGATTAACATTACAACTAAATATTTACTGATTATAACATTCAGTTATGGGTTTCAGGGTATTCTTATACTCGGAGAGAATGTTTTTATCGGAGTCAACAACCCATTACCTGCTGCAGGGTTAACATTCCTGAGAGTGTTTGGCCTTTATGTGCCATTGGCTTGGCTGGCTTCCTTATACCTGGGTCTGACAGGTGTATTCTGGTCGGCATTCCTGACCAATATTTTAATAGGAATTTTGACCTATATTTGGTTGGTGCGTTATCTAAAAATGAAAGAGAAATCACCAATGGAATAAGCTAATTATTTGGATATCCCATAAGCAATATAAAGTTTTAAAAAAATATTATAGAACTGTAAAATTTTCTCAATATGAATTCACGAGAAAGAGTATTAAAAGCACTGAATCATGAAAAGCCGGACAGGGTGCCTTATGACATGGGAAGCACCCAGTTAACTGGTATATCGGTTGTTGCCTACCGAAATTTAAGGGAACATTTGGGTCTGCTAAAGGAGGAAATAGAGCTTTCTGATTCCATTCAGCAATTGGCTATGCCTTCTGAGGATCTGCTGGAGACATTAAAAGTGGATACAAGAGGGTTGTTTCCTTTGACAAGTCATAACTGGGATGTCGAAGCTCAGTTAAAAGATGTAGGTTCTGATTGGGAATACCATGATGAATGGGGAATCATTCATCATTTTCCCAAAGAGAACGGCCATTGGTATACCATTGTTAAAAATCCGCTTGGAGATATTACTCCTGATGCCAGTGCCATTGAGGAACATTCCTGGCCTGATGCAGGTGATAAGAGAAGAATTGAGGGATTGCGCGAGAAAGCCATTCAATATAGAGGGCAGGGGAAGGTTGTAGTGTTGAAAGGTCTGTGTGCAGGTCTCTTTGAAATGATGCAGCGGATCAGGGGAATGGAAAATGCATTAATGGACCCCATGCTTTACCCGGAATTTTCTGATTTGCTGATCGGGAAGCTTGCAGATTTGAAAATTGAATTCTGGAAGATGGCTTTACGCGAATTACATGATGTTGTAGATGTGGTTGTTGAAGCGGATGACTATGGCACGCAAACCTCTCAGTTAATTTCTCCCGATCAGTTCAGAGAAATATTTAAACCCCATATGAAAAGGGTATTGGATTCGATTAAAAATGAAGCTCCTGACTCTTATTTATTCTTCCATTCATGTGGAAATGTGCGAGCCATCATACCCGATTTTATTGAAATGGGGGTAGATGTATTAAATCCCGTCCATATTAAGGCTGAAGGAATGGATCCGGTAACTTTGAAGCGGGATTTCGGCGATGACATAACATTCTGGGGCGGTGGAGTGGACACTCAGGGCATTCTTCCCAACGGATCTCCGGATGAAGTTGCAGATGATGTCAAAAGAAATATTGATGCACTTGCACCCGGTGGAGGCTTTGTATTTAATACGGTACATAACATTCAGGCGGAAGTTCCGGTAGAGAATATAATGGCTATGTGGAACGCCTTACAGGAATACGGAATCTATTAATCAACCTTTATTGATGATTATATGATAAAATATCGTTGGATCATTCTGTCGCTATTGCTCTTTGCCACCACTATCAATTATGCCGATCGCTTTTTGATCGGTTTGCTCAAGGATACCCTGATGAATGAGCTGGATTTTACAGAGCAGCAATATGGTAAAATTGTTTCAGCTTTTCAGTTGGCCTATGGAATAGGTAACCTTGCTATGGGGTATTTGATTGATCGTTTGGGAACCAAACTGGGTTATCTTATCAGCATTATCGTATGGAGCCTTTCAAGTGTAACCCATGCTTTTGCACAAAGCTGGATACATTTGAGGATTTCCAGGTTTTTCCTGGGGCTTGGCGAAGCAGGTAATTTTCCTTCAGCCATAAAGTCGGTAGCTGAATGGTTCCCCAAAAAAGAGCGGGCTTTTGCTACGGGTATTTTTAATGGAGGCTCGCAGCTCGGTATCATTATTGCCGGTTTTGTAATCCCGGCTGTCCTGATAAAATATGGCTGGCAAGAGTGCTTCTTTGTTACCGGCTTACTGAGCTTGATCTGGATGGTTCTCTGGATCATTAACTATAAATTGCCGGAAAACCACAAAAGAGTGGATCAGGAGGAACTGGATTACATAAAATCCGATCAGGACTTTTCTCCAGCTTCTCAGGAAAATAAGATTCCCCATATTCAACTGATTAAACATAAGGAGACCTGGGCCATTGTGGTAGGCAAACTATTGGCCGATCCTGTGTGGTGGTTTTATGTATTCTGGGGGGCGAGTTTTCTAAATAAAAAATTTGGGATCAACATTGATCAAGTCGCCTTACCTCTTGTGGTGATTTATGTTACTGCCTATGCAGGAGGTGTTTTGTTTGGGGGAATGTCCTCCCGTTTAATCAAAAGAGGTTTAAGTGTTGACCGAAGCAGGAAATTAACCCTGCTCGCATGTGCTATTGTGGTTTTACCGGTTATGTTTGCCACTCAGGTGGAGAACGGGTGGGTTGCCATAGCATTGATAGCCTTGGCTGCTGCAGGGCATACCGGATGGGCCAATAATGTGTTTACCCTTTCATCCGATATCTTTCCAGGGCAGGCTATTGGACGCGTTGTTGGCCTTGGCGGTGCAGCCAGCACATTTGGTTCGGCACTGGCTGCCATTGGAGTAGGCAGTTTATTACAGGGTGCCCCCGTGGAAGGATATACCATACCTTTCATTGTAGCCGCATTGGGCTATATGGTGGCATTGGGTGTTATTCAACTTTTGGTCCCTAATATTCAGTCAATAAATACTCAGAAGTTTAAATAAGATATTTTGGTTTGATATTGAACAAATTTAAAAATTAGAGCTATGCAAAGAAGAGAATTCATAAAAACAGCCGCTGCAGGTAGTGCAGCATTTACAATGCCCCACACCTTATGGGGCAACAGCGAACGCTGGAAAGGTGCAAACGATCGTTTAAATATTGCGGTGATTGGTATTCATGGTATGGGACAATCTCATATCAGCAACTTCAATGCATTGGACAATGTTGAAGTGGCGGCTATATGTGATGTTGACGAAAACCTTTTTAAGTCAAGAGTAAAGGAACATTTTACCGATAAGGGTCTTAAAAAACCGAAGATCTATACGGATTTGCGAAAACTCTTCGAAGACGACGACATTGATGCCGTTTCCATTGTTACCCCCAATCATTGGCATACACCGGCAGCCATCTGGGCTGTGCAGGCCGGAAAACACGTAACTGTTGAGAAACCCTGTTGCCATACTTTCTGGGAGGGCCAGAAGCTGCTTGAAGCATCCAATAAATATGATCTTATTATTCAGGATGGCGCTGAACAGCGAAGCAATCCCTGTGCTCAGTCCATGGCAGAGTTTCTGCATAATGGTGAGCTTGGAGAAGTTTACATGGGCAAAGGATATTGCTATAAGTGGCGGGATACCATCGGAACGGCAAAGCCGGAACCTGTTCCCGAAGGCCTTCACTATGACCTTTGGATGGGACCTGCCCCGGAAAAGCCATTTACGCAAAACCGCTACCATTATAACTGGCATTGGCAGTGGGACTACGGGAATGGAGATATGGGTAACCAGGGCGTACATGAGGTAGATGTTGCCCGCCTGGGCCTGGGCGTTAAACTGCCGACGAAAGTATCAGCCATGGGCGGTCATTTTATGTTTGACGACGACCAGGAAACTCCCAATACGCTGATGGCTGTTTTTGAATTTCCCAATCCCGCCGGCAGTGGAGATAATAAGAAAATGATGGAATTTGAAGTCAGGCACTGGATAACCGACAATGGAGGAATGGCAATGAAAACCGAAGGAGGAACAACTTCCTATATGACCAGTTCACAGAATACCGTAGGCAATACATTTTACGGATCCAAGGGATATATGGTCAAAACTGTGGATAAATGGCAAACGTTTATGGGCAAAGAAAAAGAGCCGGGAGAGACCGGAGGAGGACTGGGCAACCATTATAAAAATTTTGCAGACGCTGTCCGTGCAAACGACCGGTCAAACCTAAATGCTCCAATTGAAGAAGGGGTTTATTCGTGTGCCCTGATCCACCTGGCCAATATTTCCTACCGGGTGGGAAGAACCCTCTACTTTGATCCCGAGAGAATGCGGATTAAAGGAGATGAAGAAGCCAATAGCATGCTGACGAAGGAATACAGGGAACCTTACGT
>JAGXLC010000258.1 GCA_018334875.1 Bacteroidales bacterium
ACCTCCTTCTCCCCAGTTAAAATCAATGCAATAAGCCTGGATGTCTTTCCCTTCAAGTGTTTTTTCATGGTCTTTCTGACGGCTGCACGCCATCAGGATCAGCAAGGAAACCAGCCATAAAAATGCCGATTGAAATCTGATCCGAATCTGATTGCTATTCATAATTAGATCTTCTTTATCTGCAATATTTTATCTTGATATAGATTCACAATCTGCATTATAGTAAAAATACCTCAATATACATTTTTTTCCGGTGCTTCCCGGATTTTTTTTATGGGTTAACCGGATATTTAATGTGTGTCTCTTACTCTTTAAACCGCTGGCCAGGGTATAATACCAGGGTAGATACAAACGGTTGCTCCATTTTGTGAATAAATCCTGTTTTTTCCATGGTGATTGGTCTATGCGGTATTCTATAATTCCGGCATTTGGGCCTGCAGCTACCGCTATCCCCACTGCATTTCCTTTAAACTCAAACCGGATGGCGTCGCCGGGGTATTCGCCAACCAGCATGGGAACATTTATATAATTTGCCCTGGTACCTTTTTCATCTGAGGGCTTCCAGTCTTCAACAAGTTTCCAGCCTCTGGTATATTTGGGATATTTAGGCTCAACCAGTTTTCCATTTGTATAGGAAAAAGTATCTATGGATTTGGGAAGTTCGGTTTTGTCGATATGTTTATTGCTAAAATCATAGTTAAAGGCATCTTCCAGAAATCGCCTCATCGACTGGTAATAGATATGCTGTCCAAAAGGGGAGGGGTGGAGGTTTTTGAAATCGTTTTCCCAGTCAAATTCACCGGCGTCAATACGTTCGGTAACCTCCTTGGCCAGGTTAATGGTTGGAATGTTGTAATGCCCGGCCACCTGTTCATGCAGCCGGATCACTTCAGGCACTTTACCCTGGCGATAGGCTCCCATTTTCCCGGGATCGACAAAATGCATCATGACAATGTTACAGGTGGGATTTACACGCAGGGCATGCCTGACGATTCCTTCCATAGCTCTTTTGATCTCTGTTGGAGTGCGTCGGTTGACATCATCGTTTACTGCAGCTTCAACAAAAAGCAGATCCACCGGACCATGCTTAAGCACATCCCTTTCAAAACGAAAAGCATCGGGAGTAGATCCCATAGAGGGGATGCCGGCATTGATAAAATCGAAATCTGTTTCAGGAAATTTTTGAAGAAAATAGTTGCAGAGCGAATCACGCCATCCCGGATTGTGTGTAATGGAACCTCCCAGAAAAACCACCCTTCCCATTTTCTCCTTTTGAAATTTAAGGAAGGCATTTTTTAATGAACTCCTGTGGATGTGGTAATTATCAGCATTCAAGTCCTGGCTGCAGATATTTGAAATAGGTAATATCAGCAGGGAGAAAAGGTATATGGGTAATAGTTTTTTCATGATCCCATCATTTTTTGAATAATGTTTTGGCAGAAGATGAGGTACTTTTAGCCCAGACAATTTAAATATTTTTAAGTTATATTTTGATTAACCGGGCAATCCATCCACCACCCGGGGCAAGATCTATTTCAAGGGTTTGTGAGCTGTTTACGGTTTTTGATTTTTTCACATAGTCAATTGCACGCGTATCGGCATTGATGCCATCGCGGATGAATTCCATCTTGTAATCCCCTTCATCAAGAAAATCGAGGCTGATTTTGAAAGATTTTCGGTTCCAGTTTGTAATGGCACCAATATACCAGTTTTTTCCATTCTTCCTGGCCAGCACAGTATGTTCGCCGACCTTGGAATGCAGGATTTTCAGGTCGTCCCATTCGGTTGGTATGGTTGAAATGAACTGTGTGCATTCTTCCTCTTCATAATAGTCAGAAGGAGCATCGGGAAGCATTTGCATGGGGCTTTCCAGGATAACATACAGGGCCATGGAATGTGCCCTTGTACCCATTCCCATAGGCATATCTCCAACAGGCCGCCAGATATCCTTCTGTGCATTATGGGTAGTGTAGGGGATATAGTCCATCGGTCCGGCTACCATCCTGATGTAGGGCAACAAATTGTGATGCACAGGTGTATCATGATCTGTCCAGCCGTTGTATTCAAATTCGATCAATGCTTCACGTGTAAGCACGTTTGGGTAAGCGCGGCGCAAACCTGCCGGTTTGTATGCCCCATGAAAATCAATGACCATCTCTCTTTTGGCTGCCTCCCTGGCTGCTTCATAATAGAACTGAACCATTTTCTGGTCATCGCGGTTCATAAAGTCAAATTTGATTCCGCTAATGCCCCATTCTTCAAGCATTTTCCAGACCTCGTCCTTCTGCTGCTGAAAGGTATTCCAGATGGCCCAAACCATGATCTTTACCCCCTTGTGTTGGGCATAATCCATGACTTCCTCCATGTCCAGTCCGGAATTTATAGCCAAAAGATCACCCTGTTCCGACCAGCCGTCATCGAACAGGAAGTATTCAAATCCATACTCGGCGCAGAAGTCGATGAAGTATTTGGCTGTTTCGGTATTGATTCCCGACTTAAAATCGGTGCCATAAATATTGCGTTTGCCCCACCAGTCAAAAGCTACCACACCGGGGGTGATCCATGAAACATCTTCGATCTGCACAGGCGGTGCCAACTGGTAAACCAACGTGTTTGTCAGCAGGTCCGCATCATTTTCAGCGATGGCAAAGATACGCCAGGGAAAATTCCTGGTACCTTTTACCCGGGCAATATGGTCTGCATGTTTTTTCACCTGCCCTTGTCCATAAGCATTCCCCTCACTAATAAAAGATACCGGATAACCCGGATTAGCTGATTTCAGTGAGGAAGTTCCGGTTGCTTTTAACCACAATCCGGGATAATCGACCAGATTCGATTCCGTAATGGCTACATTCATTCCATTTTGCTTCTGGACTAAAGCGGGTAGACAGCAATATCCTTCAGAGGTTACATCCTTCACAGCGCTGTGCTCATAAGGTGTTTCGTAGGATGAATTAAAGGTTTCCGATTTCTGTACATAAATGGAATCTTCTTCATAGAAATGCAAATTAAAGTTTTCACGGTTTACAATGATATCTTCATCGAAAGTTGTATTGAAACGATAAGCTATTCCATTGTTATAGGCCCTTATTGTTAGTGAAAAATCACCTTTATATTCCAGCAGCAATTCGTTGTAATGATCCCGGATCTTACTGTATTTTTCCTGTATTTCAGGATAAATCATCCGGTCAACTGAATTTCTGCTTTCCGTTTTAATTTGTTCAATTCCTGTTTTAAAATGCTTTCCCTTGATATCCAGTGAAATGTCATCAACCGAGAAGAGCGGTGAACTTTGATGATTGGCCTTAATAGAAATACCGGTATTAACGGTAACTAAAACTTCTGTTTCATTGTCCGGTGAGAAAAGCTTGTATTCATTTCCAAGTGCCGGGAGGACAATCAATATCCCGATTAAAGCAGCAAATAGTTTTTTCATATTTTATTATTTTTCTTTATAATTTTCTGTTCATCAATAATATAAGACCCTATTTTAAAATTTCTTGAATCAATTGGCCAAAACAAAATCGTAGCTTCCCGAGCCCAGCTTCAATTTATTTTGTTCTTCAGTTGGGTATACCTGAATTACTCCAGTTTTTCCGGTTTCCGGCTTAGCTCCTTCAATTTGCAAATCACCGGAGGGGAGCAGCACGGTAGCCGAGGTATTAACCGGTATCTCCAGTTTCAGGGAGATCTCACTTTCATTTTTCGACCAGTTGACAGCAATATCCCCATACCCGGTGTGCTTGATACAATCTACCCATTCCATTTTAGGAGGAAACCACGGTTCAATAAAAAAGTGCTTGAATCCGGGGGATTCTATATCGGGTTTAATCCCTGCCAGGGTTTCATAGAACCACTCTCCGATACATCCAAACATTGGATGGTTCAATGAACTTTTACCTTCCCAGTCTTCCCAGTGGGTAGTGGCACCCTGCTCAATCCAGTTTCCCCAGCCTGGATAACGCGTGGTATCGATCATTTCATATACCACATTTTGGTAACCATGATCAGTAAGGACGTTGGGGACATATTTGGCTCCCAGGATCCCGAAGTCAAGATTTAAATCGCTGGTTTGTATGTTTTCTTTCAACTGACGAACCAGAGCCGGCATTTTCGAGGAGTCGACCACATTCATAAACACAGCAGATGCCAGTCCGGTTTGTGTTGGGTGTAGAAATTCGCCTGTTTGATCTTCGAAAAACTCCCGGTTATAAGCCGCACGAATCTCTTCAGCCTTGTCCTTAAAAGCAGTTTCTTCACTATCTTTATTAAGTAATGAGGCAATATGAGCTGCCATTTTCAGATTCCTGTAATAGATGGCGGTGGAAGTAACCTTCGGTGGAGTGGAGGTTTTGGCAGGAAGCCAGTCACCCAGCCCATCCTTCACGATACCATTCTCTGCCTGAGCGGCCATAAAATTGAGGTACTTTTTGATAGCGGGGTAAACCTTTTCAAGAGTCTTCTGATCGCCCTCGTATAAGTAAAGATTCCAGGGTATCTCAAACAAAGCATGGTTCCAGGCCGGAAGAATGTCCCAGTCGTATCCCCAGCCACTGGTTGGAACGATAGGTGCCAGTGCACCATTGGGTTTTTGGGTATCCACAATATCCATGACCCATTCTTCATAGGAATTCAGCAATTTGAAGTTATAAAGTAGGGCTTCGGAGGTAAGCTGTGCATCTCCGGTCCAGCCAAGCTTTTCCCTCTGCGGACAATCGGTGGGGAAATGAATGAAGTTGCTGTGAAAAGAGCGCAGGGTATTTTCCTGTATACGGTTGAACAAAGGGTGGGAGCATTTGAACCGGCTGGTGGTGGCGAAGTCAGCGGAAATGAAACAGGCTTTCAGGTTCTCCCTGGTCAACTCTCCTTCCCAGCCATTAACTTCAACATATCTGAACCCATGGTAATTGAAACGGGGTTGCCACTGCTCTATTCCTTCGCCCTTAAAGATATATTCATCGGTTTGAAACCGTGATTCAGCGACATATGGATCTATGTTGCTTTGATCCACCCCTCCATTGGGGCCAACCTTTTCACCATATACGAAACGAACCTTTTGTCCTTTCTCTCCTTTTGCCTCCATTTCAACAAAACCGGCTATATTTTGCCCGAAATCCACCAGGAAGGATTCTTCTCCTATACGCTTTATTTTCTCGGGTTCCAGTTTATCCATTATTTTAACATGGGGCCGGTTTTGGGCCTTCAGTTCTCCACGTGGACCGCGAACCACCCGTAAATCATGCCACTGCTGGTCGTCAAAGCCTGGCTGGTTCCACCCTTCTGGTTTCCAGTTGGCGTCATAGGTTTCCCCCAGCCGGATGCTGGAAAACCTGATGGGTCCTTCTTCACAAGTCCAACTTTCATCGCTGACAACCATCTTCTTGCTGCCATCTGCATATTCAATTTCGAGCTGGCATAACAATGTGGGATCGGCGCGCCAGGGAGCCCTGCTGAAGCTCCATACATCGGTGCTGATCTGGTTGTACCAACCGTTTCCCAGCATTACCCCCAGCACATTTTTTCCTTGTTGCAACTGGTCTGTCACATCCATTACTTCATACAGAACAGTCTTGCTGTAATCGGTGAATGCGGGTGAAAGCAGATGGTCCCCAATTTGTTTGCCGTTCACATGGAGCTCGAAAAAACCCAATCCTGTGATATAGGCTTTGGCTGATACAATTTCTTTCTGAACTTCAAAAGATTTTCTTAGCAAAGGCATGGGCTCTTTGGGTGCAGTTTGATCCCTTTGCGTGCGGGCCATCTGTTTGATTTTGCCATCCCTTCTGCTCCAGTTAAATACACGTGGCGGACTGATCCATTTGGCCTGCCATTTGCTGTTATCGAGAAATGCCATCTCCCAGTGTGCCGGTTTGGCGTATTTGGAGGGTAATCCGTTCTGATCCCATACTTTTACTGTCCAGTAACATTTCTGTCCTGAAGTCAATGGCTCAC